>JBGTGX010000032.1:0-4770 GCA_041746475.1 Pyrinomonadaceae bacterium
AAAAGCCGCAACGCATGAAAATACCTCGGCAACTCAAACAATTTCAAATGTAAACTCAATAGCTGTGATGCCGTTTACGAGCATGAGTTCGGACGAAGACAACGAATATTTCTGTGACGGATTGGCGGAAGAGCTGCTCAACGCTTTGTCGAAGATCGAAGATTTGAAGGTTGCGGCACGGACTTCGGCGTTTTCATTTAAAGGTAAGAATGCAAACGTCAGCGAGATTGGCGAGAAATTGGGCGTCAAAAATGTGTTGGATGGGAGCGTGAGAGTTTCAGGCAACCGTCTGCGGATTTCGGTTCAGTTAATCAACGCTTCGGACGGTTATCAACTTTGGTCGGAACGCTATGACCGCGAGATGAAAGATATTTTCGATGTGCAGGATGAGATCACTTTGGCAGTGGTTGACGCACTCAAATTAACATTGTTCGGTGATGAAAAAGCGGCGGTTTTGAAACGGGGAACGGAGAATAAGGAAGCATATCAACTCTATCTGAAAGGTCGCTATCACTTTGCGAGGCGGACGATGGATGATATGCAGAAAGGCTTGGACTATTTTGAGCAAGCCTTGGAACTCGACCCGGAATATGCTCTCGCCTATGTCGGCATTGCTGATATTTATAATTCGTGGACAAAATCCCTGTTTTTACCAGCCGTCGAAGTAATACCAAAAGCCAAGTCAGCCGCAAAAAGAGCCCTGGAAATTGATCCGTCGCTTGCCGAAGCACACGCTTCACTCGCTGATTCGCTGGCAATCTTTGACTGGAATTGGTCGGAAGCCGAATGCGAATTCCGGCGGGCCATCGAGCTTAATCCGAATGTTTCTTACACCTATTTAACTTACAGCATTGGCTATCTTGTTCCGATGGGACGAATGGATGAGGCAATCGCAGAGCTAAAGCGGGCTGTGGAACTTGAACCATTGTCTTTGATTGCTAATTCGATTCTTTCAGAAGTTTACCTCTATGCACGCCAGAATGATAAAGCACTTGAGCAAGCCCGAAAAGCGTATGATCTGAACCCGAATTTTATAACTTCCCGATTTTGGCTGGGACACGCCTTGCTTGCCTGTGGAATGAATGAAGAAGCCATCGCCCTCAGTGAAGAGAATTTGAAAAGTATGCCCTCCAATCCAGTTTACCTATATCTCGCCGGACGAACCTATGCGAAGTCGGGTCGCAGAAAAGACGCAGAGCAGATTCTTAAGCAAATCCGTGAAAGTTCAAAATCGCAGTATGTTCAGCCATATAGTGTTGCTCGGATCTTTGCGGCACTTGGCGAAAACGACAAAGCCTTCGCCGAACTAGAAAAAGCCTTCGAACAGAGGGATTGGTGGTTGCCTCGTCTAAGTGTTGATCCGATGATGGATTCTTTAAGCAAAGACCCGCGTTTCAACGAAATGTTGCAACAAATCGGACTGTCGCCAATCGAAACAAAACAAACCGACGAATCACTCGAAGCCAAAACCGTAATGCTCAAGCCAGAACCGCCTGCGGTAGCGGGTGGTTTAACGCAATCATCTCAAGAGCCTGACAATAAAACGGCAACTTCAAATTTTAATCCTCAACCATCCGCTGCCGCGGATGGTTCTGACATTTCCAACAAACCGAAATCAAAATGGTCGCTATTTGGATTGTTAGGCTTGATCGTTATCGCCGGCGGATTCTTTGGCTACAATTATTTTGCTTCCGGCTCGACGCAAATAAATTCAATCGCGGTTTTGCCGTTTGAAAATAATAATGGCGACGCAGATTCTGATTATCTTTCCGACGGTTTAGCGGAATCTTTAATTTACCGTTTGTCCCAACTGCCTAACTTAAAAGTCAGTCCGACGAGTTCGGTTTTTCGTTACAAAGGCAAGGAAACTGATCCAAACATTGTCGCTCAAGAACTCGGAGTTGATTCGGTACTGACGGGACGGATCACGCAACGCGGCGATAACCTCAACATCAGCGTCAATCTGGTTGATACAAGGAACGGCAAATCTTTGTGGGGCGAAAAATACGAACGCAGAATGTCCGAATTACTGGCGACCCAAACACAGATCACCAATGAAATAACGAATAAACTGCAATTGAAACTTTCCGGCGAAAGCGAACAAAAGTTGGCGAAGAAATATACCGATAATAACGAAGCCTATCAACTATATCTGAAAGGGCAATATTTTTGGTCGAAACGAACAAAAGATTCCACTCTAAAAGCCATTGAGCAATATAAACAGGCTATCGCTGTTGATCCGTCTTATGCCTTAGCCTATGTAGGCATTGCTAATGCCTACAACTCAATGGGGAAAGACCCGCACATTTCGCCCAAAGAAGCGATTCCACAAGCCAAAGCAGCAGCGAAACGGGCGTTGGAAATTGATCCTGAACTCGCGGAAGCAAACACCGCACTTGCAGATTCACTTGCTATCTACGATTGGGATTGGGCGGAGTCCGAGCGTAGATTCAAGCGATCCATCGAACTCAATCCAACCGCCTCATACACGCATCTCGTCTATGCGACAAGTTATTTAGCCGCGATGAAACGCCCGAATGAAGTCGTTTCTGAAATAGAACGTGCCGTCGAACTGGAACCGCTCTCGCTGATAAACAATGCAGTTCTTGTAACCGGCTATCTATACGCCCGAAATAATGAGAAGGCGTTAGAGCAAGGCAAAAAAGCCCATGAACTTGACCAAAATTTTCTTATAGGTAGATTCTGGCTGGGTTTGGCTTACACCGCAAACGGAAGATATGACGACGCGATTCTGCTTGGTGAAGAAGGTCTAAAAAAGACACCTTTAAATCCCGAATTACTTTTCATTGTCGGACAGGCTTATGCTAAATCGGGACGCTCGCGTGAGGCAGAACAATATATTGAGAAAATGAAAGAAAAGCAGAAATCCCAATATGTTCGCACATACTGGATCGCTTGTATTTATTCTGCCCTGGGCGATAAAGATAAGGCATTCTCCGAACTGGAAACATCGTTCAAGGACAAAGATATTTTCCTACCAAGAATGAGAATCGATCCGGCATTCGATGCTATCCGCGATGATAAGCGATTTAAGGATTTGTTGAAAAGGATTAATTTGCCGGAATAAAGTTTTATAGAAAATAAAAAAAGTATTAATAAAGATGAAAAATCAGAAAATTGAGGTAAAAGGAACGGAGATTACTATTACCGTTAGTGGTGAAAAAGATTACATCTCATTGACCGATATTCCCCGTTATCGGGATGCTAAAAGGAGCGATTATACTCTGCAAAATTGGCTGAGAAATCGCAGCACGATTGAATTTATCGGATTATGGGAACAACTTCACAATCCAACTTTTAATTCCATCGAATTCGATGGGTTTAAAAATCTTGCAGGTTCAAACAGTTTTTCGCTGACACCGAAGCGTTGGATCGAATCTACGAATGCCATCGGCATAATTTCAAAAGCGGGCAGATACGGCGGAACTTTTTCACATAAGGATATTGCGTTTGAATTCGCATCTTGGATTTCATCGGAATTCAAGTTGTATCTGATAACCGAATTTCAACGGCTCAAAGATGATGAAAATAAACGCTTAAATCTCGAATGGAATTTACAGAGAACTCTCGCCAAAATCAATTATCGAATTCACACCGACGCGATCAAAGAAAATCTGATTCCGGCGGAACTGTCTAAATCTCAAAATAAATCCCGTCTATGCTACCGAAGCCGACCTGTTGAGTATGGCTCTATTCGGCAAAACGGCGAAACAATGGCGTGATGAAAACCCGGACGAAAAAGGAAATATCAGAGATTTCGCGTCAAGCGAACAATTGGTTATTTTGTCGAATTTGGAAAGCATCAACACCATTCTGATTCAGCAAGATTTACCGCAAAGCGCAAGGTTAGAACAACTTAACGTCATTTCGATAACACAAATGACATCGTTGATGAAAAATACAAACATCACAAAACTGAAATGAATGTAGATAACGGCACAATTATCAACCAATACAAAATTCTTTCCGAGATCGGCAAGGGTGGAATGGGAGAAGTCTATCTTGCCGAGGATACAAAGCTCGACCGCCGGGTTGCATTAAAGATTCTACCTGCAGAGTTTGCCAAAGATACTGACAGAATGAGCCGTTTTGTCCGTGAGGCGAAATCTGCGTCTGCCTTAAATCATCCGAATATCATTACAATTCACGAGATCGGGGAATCAGACGGCACACATTACATTGCCACAGAATTTATAGACGGCAAGACTTTGAATGAATATGCGAAAGATAATTCTTTAAGTTACAAATCTGCTTTAGAGATCGCAATTCAGATCGCTTCGGCGCTTGATGAAGCGCATCAGGCAGGAATCGTTCACAGGGACATAAAGCCCGATAATGTGATGATCCGTGAAAATGGATTGGCGAAGATCCTGGATTTTGGGATCGCTAAATTATCGGAAGCAAGTCCGGCAAACGTTTCGAGTGAAGATGCAACGGCGATCAAACCGCAATCAACAACACCGGGAACGATCATCGGCACGGCGAATTATATGTCGCCGGAACAAGCAAAGGGACAAGTAGTTGATGCGAGGACCGATATTTTTAGTCTTGGAGTCGTGCTTTACGAGATGATTGCGGGGCATCTTCCGTTTGAAGGTAAGACTGCATTGGAGATGATCAGCTCGGTACTCAAAGATGAGCCAAAACCGCTGACTGGTTCGGGCGTTCATCCTGATATGGAAGCGATCATTGCCAAAACGCTCAAGAAAGACAGAAATGAAAGATACGGCGATACGAAAGAACTTTTAG
>JBGTGX010000033.1:0-61638 GCA_041746475.1 Pyrinomonadaceae bacterium
GGCGATTCGAAAGCTTTTGATAAGTTGGTAACTCGTTACGCCCCTGACATTTACGGGTTGTTGCTTCGAATAACGCGGGAACCGGAGGAGGCCAGCGATTTAACCCAGGAAACCTTTTTAAGAGCGCTTAAAGCGATCGCAAAATTCCGCGGTGAGGCGGACTTAAAAACATGGCTTTTTCGAATCGCGATCAATCAATCGAAAAATCGTTTTCGTTGGTGGAAAGTGCGGAAACGGGAAAAAACGGTTTCGATAGATGCGCCTGTGGGAGAGAGCGAAACGCCGCTTAGCGACACGATATCGGGAAGTTTTTCAGATCCGGAAGAAAATGTGCTCCAAAAAGAGCGGGAAAAACTTTTATTTGAGAAGCTCGAAGAATTGCCCGATATTTTCAGGGAAGCCGTAATTTTGTGCGACATGGAAGGTTTGAGCTACGAGGAAATATCCAATGTTTTGGAAATCAATATAGGGACCGTCAAATCCAGAATTGCACGCGGACGTGAAGAACTGAGAAGAAAGTTGAAAGATATTTGAAATATGAATGGCTGACTCGCCCCGGTTATACTTTTGAATTTAATCCAAATCGGTGCCAACCAAAGAGGGTCAAAAGGTCAGCTTAGTTCTGAGATGAGTTTCAATGGAATCGGTGGTTATTTGAAATAGACCAGCAAACAACAAGCCGCTTATCTCATTGAAATAATTTAACGAACAAACGCGTTGTTTTCGCTATATGGAAAACAGCCGGGGTCAGTGAGCCATTCATGTTACATGGGAAAAAAAATGAAATGCGCTAATCTACAATTTGACCTACCGCTCTATTACGATGAGGTATTGTCGGATGAGCAGCGTGCGTCGATTGATGCGCATTTGCCTGAGTGTCCGCTCTGTCGACTCAAATTAGACGAATACAGGTTGTTAAAGAAGGAACTTCGCATGCTTGAAAAACCGGCGATACCGGTGAGTTTACTTCAATCTGTAAGGAATTCCGTAGCAGCTCAAACAATCGCGCCGACGATAGACATCGGTTATGCACCGCAGAAAAGTTTAAAGGAAATTTTCGATTACTGGTTGATGCCGTATACGGTCGGCACTATCGGGGCGCTCATAATGACCTTCGTAGTTCTTACAAGTCTAGGCTCCACACGAAGTGCAACCACTGAAATTGCGTTAAACGAAAATGCAGAGCCTACGATGCTCCTTGCAAATTCAAATGCGGCTCCGGCTTATCGAGATTTGTCTTCAGCTGATGACTACACAAAAGTAGCTCTTGAAGGGCATGCCCCTCGTGTAAATCCAGCAGGTGCGCTGGTTGCCTTGACCAAATCGATCATGCGGGGCGAAATGCAGGACGAAGAAGTTGTGATCGTTGCGGATGTTTTTGGTAACGGTCTCGCGAGGATCAGCGAGGTCGTTGAGCCTCCAAGCAATGCAAAGGCGATGCGTGAACTTGAGAAAGCCTTTGAAACCGACCCGGCAAAAGCTCCTTTTCTTCCGCCGACACTCGAACCCCGTTCCAATGCAGTGCGCGTCGTCTTGAAAATTCAGCGCGTCGATGTGGTTAACGTGGCGGCGAAAAACTAACCTACAGATCTCTCGAGCACGCTTAAAATTCTCGATTTGCTCGGTGCATAATGAAACTGATAGCGTTTTTACAACGAACTCGCAAAAGAGGTAGTGTAAAAACAATGAGCGAAGAAAAAGTTTTTCAGTTTAGCATCGATAATCTCATTAAGAACCTTGAAAACTCGGCATCAAGTTTTTTCGATGGTTTCACCGATGCGTTTGCAGGTAAAGCAAATTCGCTGCGGGACGGCACCGAACTTAAACCCGTTGAACTTCCACGTGACCTATATGCGCATCGAAACGCTCAAACCGAATGGTGGTATTATACCGGACATGCGGAAACTGATTCCGGACGCGGATTCGGCTTCGAACTCGTTTTCTTCAAGCGTAGAACCGATCTCGATAAGTTCGGTCCCGTTCCGCTAAGGCTTCTTGGCAATCCTATATATTTCGCACATTTCGCAGTAACCGATCACGAAAAGAAAAAGTTCCTATACTCACACAGAAAAAGTGCAAACGGCATTTTTGATTTTCCCGCATCTGCGAGCGAAAGACATTTTCATCTGCGCCTCGGAGACTGGTCTCTTCGCGAATCCCACGGTAATCATATTCTTCGAGCCTCGATCGGAGACCGACTTCTTTTTGATGCCAGTCTGAATCCGACAAAAAATCTGATTCTAAATGGTGAACACAAGGACGGTGTGTCTATAAAAGATGAAGGTGAGGCATCCAGATATTTCTCCTACACGCGTATTGATATGGAAGGTGACATTCTCCTTGATGGGCGAAACGAGCATTTCAGAGGTATGGCGTGGATGGATCGAGAATTTGGCACTTGGACGGCGACCGAAAATCAGAAGGGCTGGGACTGGTTTTCGATTCAACTCGATGATAATACGGAATTGATGTGTTACCAGCTTAGAAACAGTTTGAACGAAATTTCACCTTACTCCCGCGGAGTCTTTGTAGATAAAAACGGCGAATATACTCCGCTGACAAACCAGGAATTTACAATCGTGACAACGGGGTATTGGAAAAGTCCGAGAACGAAAGCGACTTATCCAAGCGGATGGAAAATTTCCGTGCCGAAATTCGACATCGGGCTGTCGGTCAAACCCATAATCGAAGATCAGGAGCTGGATACCCGCGGCACGACAATGGTTATTTACTGGGAAGGTGCTTGCGAAGTGCTTGGAAAAACAAAAAATGATGCGAAAGTTTCGGGCAATGCGTATGTGGAGTTGGTTGGGTATGACCGCTCTCACGATAGCCCAAATCTCGCGTACTTTTTGATGGGCAGCAGTTTTGAGTTTCCGGGTAAGGCACTTTTCGGGTGGCTTTCGAAATCGGCGGGAGAATCTTGACACTGTTTACACGCGGAAACTACACTCAAGAAGAAATCTAGTTTTATTTCAAACGCGTGAACTTACCAAATTATCTTACATTGATACGTATTTTTCTCGTCCCGCTTCTAGTAGTGGTTTTACTCACACCGTATTCAGAAAAATGGTTTGGAGTCGAGAGTTACGCATTGGCGATCGTAATTTTTTTGATTGCTTCGCTGACGGATATTCTTGACGGACACCTTGCGCGAAAAAGAAAACAAGTATCAAAAATCGGTGCGCTTCTTGATCCAATAGCCGATAAACTTTTGGTTTCGGCGGCATTAATTGTCCTGGTGGAAAAAAGTCTGGCGCCCGCATGGGCCGTCGTAATAATTCTGGGTCGCGAGTTTGTGGTAACGGGATTGCGCTCGGTTGCTGCGGCGGAAGGTATTATTATTTCCGCTCAAAAGGTGGGTAAACTAAAAATGTGGGCGCAGTGTATAGCGATAGTGGCACTGCTGGTCGCGGGAGCAAATTCACCTCCGCCGGTTTCAAATTTCGGTTGGGAAGTTCCGGCAATGTTTTGGGAAGTGACCGAGGTTCAGACCGCTTTTGCGAATTTGTTGCGCTTCGCGCTCGAGCCCAATGACTGGAAAGTTTTTGGTTATCTGGTTGGTCGCGGCGCGCTGTGGGCGGCTGTTTTTACAGCGTGCTGGTCGATGTACGGTTATTTCAAATTTTTCTTGCTTGAAAACAAAAAGAAAAAGACGGCAGAAAATGCCGTCCTTAAGAGTGAAACCGTGAGACAATCGGAATAGTTTCTTTCCTTTAACTTATTTATTGAATCTCTACGCGATCTCCAGTATGAATTTCAGAAGCGTTCCTAACGACAACTGCCGTTGCTGTGCGTTCCAATACATTCAAAACGACTAATTCGCCGACGATTTTCCGGAGCCCTTTCGGCCGTCTGGATTTAGCGTCTTCGGTTGTTACAACAGCGCCATCTGCATTTGAGCCCTTTTTTCGACCGGATCGATTGGAATATCCGCCACCTTTATAGCGATTGCTTTCGAAACCTTCATCTTTGTTATCGATATGTTCCGGCTGAACGTAGGTATAGATATTTCCCGTTCCCAGCGGTCGATAAATCGTCAAGTAATCACCGATCTGAACATTGTCTTCCCGTCCAAGGTCGACATAGACAATTTGGTCCCGCCCTAAGATTTCCAAACCGCCGCGAGCCAAAACGATACTTCCCGAAGCTTTCCCCGAAGAAGATGCGAAACGATCAAGTAATGGGCGTTCCATCGTTTTCGGACTAACCCTTGTTTCCGATCTCTTTAAAAGATCACCGAGAAGAAATTCGCTGCAGGAAGTTTTCACACGCGCAACCGAAACATCTCCAATCACCCTAATTACTTCAACGGCTCCGAGCTCTTGAACGAAAATTCCTAGATTTCCTTTCTTTGAAAATTTAGATTTGAAATTACCGCGCGGTCGTATCACCGAGTACATATCGCCGACCTGAACTCCCGCGCCGGAACCGCCGCTGATATAAAGCTCATCGCCTTCGGCGTAAACATATTGATCCTTTTCATCATCACCGCCAACGATCTCGAGGCTCGTATTAACGGGCGATTTTTGGATATAGCCCGCACAATACAAATTGTTTCGCGCTGCTACCGGCATAGCTTCTTCTACTGCACCATAGTCAATGGTGGGGCCTTTCTTGTCTTGAGCCAATGCCGTAATTCCGAATGATAAAATCAGAAATAATACTAAACTTATTTTTTTCACCGTATTCTTTTGAAAATTCACGATTTTCTCCTTTTGATGTTGCTTTTTGTTTCTGTAGGTATCGCCTGAAATGACTATGAGATTTAAACAGGTAAGATTTCCGCCGTAAAAGGCTATAACAATCCTAACCTTTTTGCGCAACAAAGGTCAATAAGTTTTTGTAATGTTAAACGATGGACGCGATTATGAATTCGCTTGCACAAATTCTTTTGGTTCTGTAACATCTCTCATTGCGATTATTTTGATATAAACGCAGAGCAAGCCGGTGTAGCTCAGGGGTAGAGCAACTGATTTGTAATCAGTAGGTCGCGGGTTCGAATCCCATCACCGGCTCCATATTTTTAGACTTTTCATGACACTGCCCCTATCCTTTAAAAACAGATTTAGCCAAAAATAGAGCGAGGGTCCGCTCATTTTACCGCCCATATCGTTCTATTACGTGGAGCTAAGTATTATCCGGAAGCAATTCGTAGTTTCCCATTTCGCGGTTGTAGGCATCGAGTGCGCCAACCGAATCTGAGGTTGCATCGAGCATCTGTTTGGTCATTGCGATCGAATCGGAGAGTTGTTCGAAATCTAGGAGCGAGAATTTTTCCGGGGTGGACATTGTAACGATCTCGTCGTTTAGATAACCGAAGAAATTTTCGATCGATTGGAGTTGTCCTTCGACAAGTTTTACGCTTCTTTCGAGTTCGTCAAATGAGGCAAGTCGGCGTTTGAGTATTTCAACGTTGGTTTGCTGAATTCGTTTGGTTTTTTCGTCATCGGCATTCTCTGCTGCCCGGAATGCCTGGCTGAGCTGGTTATGGACTGCCTGACGATTAATCGATTTAAGATGTTGTTTTCGCCGCCGGTAAATATCCAGCAGATCCACAAAATCTTCCCAGCGCCGATCGAGCGACATCAAATTCGTCGGTAATTCTCTCGCACCGGCAAATTTCTTGTAGTTTTCCTGGATCTTATTTTTTTGCCAACGCAAATATTCTACTGCTTCGCGCTCACGCGGGCTAAAACTCTTAATGAGCTTTTCACGGTTTGCAAGATTTAACGCCTTAAGCCGGCTGCGTTCGCGGGTCTGGACGAGTTGACGGTAGGAAGGAATATTCGGCACGATCAGCATATACGCGAATTCAAAAATCAGAGCTACGAGCAGAGGAATTACGCTTTGCGTATAGGCGGCAGCGACAGCAAAGCCTGCCAATCCCCAAAAGTTTACGGGTTCTTTTACCGCTTCTTTTGCGTAGGAAGTATTGAATTTTTCGAGTGTCTGTTGGTATTTCGCTATATCCGCCATAATTGCTACACAATTTGATGCGAAACTCGACCCAGGAGTTTCGCAAAAACTTCCAAAATTATTCCTTCGCTTCTTCTAGAAGTTCTTCCGCTTCCGCTAAAAGAGCATCGGTAGATTTTTCTTCGGCGGTTTGTTCGTCTGCACCACCCGCACCATCTTCACCCGCGGCTATTTGCTTTGTATCTTTGCTGGATCCCTCGCCAAGCAAACCCATTTCCTGCTTATAAGCAAGAAGTTTGTCTTGAAGCTGTATATCCATTGCCTCACGCTCGATATCCTGCATTTCGTTATCAACTGAAGAAGTTCCAAGCTGGAGTTTTGCTTCAGCAGCAGCTACACGCCTGTCGATCTTCTCGCGCATTTCGTTAAACGTTGAAGCATCATCGCCGATATCAAACGATTGCATGGTCTGCGCAAGATTTTCCTGGAGTTTTGCCTGCTTCGAAGCGCTGATCAGCTGCATCGCTTCTTCGCTGCGCTTCTTCATGTTCATCACATAATTATCGCGCGCTTTTAACGCTTGTTTAGAAGCGTTTTCTGCATATTCCACCTGACCCGAGGTTCTCTCGAGGTCAACCTGTGCCTGCTGAAGCTGACCAATATACGCGGTTGCGATATCATCTCGTCCCATCTTTACGGACGCCTTAATTTTCGAATCAAGGTCAACGACCTTTTCCGATAGTGATTCTTTATTCTTTATAAGCAAACGCTCGGTAGCCATTACCTGCGCAACCGAATTATTTAGCTCCGGTACACGATCACGCATGTCTCGAATAGTTTGCTGAAGAACCATTTCGGGATTCTCGACCTTATCAAGTGCCGCGCCTGTTCCTGCCCGAAATATCCTTTTAATTCTCTGCCACAATCCCATTTTCTAATCCGCTCCTAAAATTTTATCTCCCAAACAACTTTTGTCACAACACTTTACGACATAAAAATTCCTAAAGTTGCATTTGTACAAACAAGTATAGCAAGAAAATTTCCTGCTGAGTAGTATATCCGTAAACATTACTATTCATCGATAAATATCTCAATATTATTTGGGTAAATTCCCCACTTATGTAAGTCACTTCTCGACGACTGCAAGTTTTAACATCGTCCTTCGTTCTCAATTCCAGAAGAGGCTTCTCGAAAGGCCGCTAGAATCAAAGTGTTTCGGCTCAACCAACTGAAAACGATTTGGATGTATCAAAAACACTAAGTCGTATACGCACAAAATAAAGTCAATGGATTCATTGCGCGGCTCTTCGTGAGGTTAGTTTCAATTTAGGATTTGGAGTAATATAAGCGCTAACTACAAGCAAATAATGATCAAACCAGACTTCAATATCCGCGTAAGGAAAACTTAAAAAATGAAAAAGACGATTTCTTTAATACTGTTAACAACAATTTATATGAGTATGATCGCGCCATTTGGCAGAATGACGCATGCGCAAATTATGGGGAAAGCACGCGATACAAAATTGAATGAAATTCCAGATGGATTGAGGTTTAGCCTGAGCGAGAGGTCTGAAGGTGCGGAAAATCGCAATCCACCCAAACCGGCAAATGCTGACAAACTTTCTGAGGGCGAGACGTCTAATTTGCTCGAGCGCCTGCCGAAGATCATTGCCGAAGACGGCGACAAAACCGATTTTGCGAAGCGTGTCGGAAGTCTTCCCGCGCCAAAAACCGGTAGGAGAATTCCGGTTAAATTTCCGGCAGATGAAAGCAGGGATGCGCCAAATATTAATAATAACAGTGCTCTCGAGGTGATTCGTTACTCTCCCGAAGGTGACGTAGAGCTTGCGCCGGATCTGAGTGTGACGTTCTCACAGCCGATGGTTGCAGTTACCTCGCAGGAAGGAGCCGCTCAGACGGTTCCGGTCCAGTTGAGTCCAAACGCGGAAGGCAAGTGGCGTTGGCTGGGAACGAAAACCCTAATGTTTGATACAACAAAGCGTTTTCGAATGGCGACGAAATACACAGCAAGAGTTCCGGCCGGCACGAAATCTGCAACCGGGCAAACGTTGGCGAAAGGTGTCGTTTGGACGTTCACAACTCCGCCGCCAAAAATGATTCAAAATTATCCGTCAAACGGCTCGACCACCCGTCGCGATGAACTAATGTTTATCGCGTTTGATCAGGAGATCGATCCGAAAGCTGTAATTGAAACGCTGACCGTTTCATCCGGAGGAAAACGAATCCCGATCAGACTCGCGTCCGAAGACGAACTCAAGAGCGGCAGCATTCCCTATTACATTAAAAATGCTGAGCCAAATCGTTGGTTAGTTTTTCGCGCGGTTAATTCAAGCGGCGGAGTTGAAGATGCACTTCCCGGGGATTCGCAAATCACCGTTACCGCAAACAAAGGAACGCCGTCGGCCGAAGGACCGATCACGACCGCCGCCGCGCAAAGTTTTTCATTTAAGACATATGGCTCGATGAAGTTTGTAAAGGGATATTGCGGTTACCAAACTAACAAAGAATGCTCACCTTTTGAAACATTATATCTGCAGTTTACCAATGCAATTGACGGATCAAAATTTGATAAGTCGATGATCAAGATAACACCCGCTATAGAAGGAATAAATATTTATCCGAGCGGGCAATACATTTATTTTCAGGGCGCAAAGAAAGGTCGCACAACTTACACGATTACGGTCAACGACAATCTTCAGGATATTTACGGGCAGCGTTTGGTTGAGCCCGCTCTCGCAAAAATCCGTGTCGGATCGGCACCTCTGAGTATGTATGCACAGGGTGGAAATATGGTTGTGCTCGACCCGACGACCAAAAAGCCGAGCTATTCGATCTATTCGGTAAACCACAAAACCGCTCGTGTGAAAATGTATCGTGTGAAAGCCGAAGATTGGTCACAATTTCAAAAATTTGTCCGCTATAAAGATTATGATGACGGCACAAAAGTGACGATGCCGGGAGAACTTATCAGCAACAAACTTGTAACCGTAAAGGAAATTCCAGACGAACTCGCGGAAACAAGACTCGACCTTAGCGCTGGGCTTACGGACGGCTACGGAAATGTTGTGTTGGATATTGAGCCAACATTAAAACTAGATAAAAATGACCGCACACGAATTTTAACCTGGGTTCAAAGTACCAAGATCGGACTCGACGCATTTGTCGATAGCGAAGAATTGGTCGGGTTTGCGACCGATCTGCAAACCGGTGCGCCTCTTGCCGGAGTGCAGCTTTCTATCTATCCGAATGGAAAAGCGGTTGATAACAGCCAGTCGACGGTTAGCACAAAAGAGGATGAAAGCTATGCGTCAATTATTTGGGACTGGGTGATGGGCTGGGGCGGGCCAAGCGCAAATGAAATTCAGACCTTTGATGAAATAGGGCTTGCGGTGGAAAGCGAGAAAATTGAAAAAGCGCAGTCAAATTCAACGCCTGCGAACGGAGTTTTACGGCTTCCTTTGCCTCCAAGTGCTGCGAATCAGGTGAATCTGCTAATAGCGAAAAAAGGAAAAGATACGGCGTTTTTGCCGGAAAATTCTGATTACTATTGGCGAGACTATGGAGATTGGTACAAAAAAACTCAGAGCGACCAAATGCGCTGGTTTGTGTTTGACGATCGTAAAATGTATCGCCCGAAAGAAGAAGTAGCAATAAAAGGCTACGTGCGAACGATCAAGGCCGGAAAACTCGGCGATGTAGCACCGCTTGAAAATGTGGGTGCGAAGGTTGCATACTCCGTCAAAGATTCAAGAAACAATGAAATCGGAAAAGGGAATTTGCAGCTAAATGCGTTTGGGGCGTTTGATTTCAAGTTCAAACTCGCGGATAACGCCAACTTAGGAAATTCCTATGTTCAGTTTTATTTTGGCGGTTCACCCGACAACAGTCCGGACTACACGCACACTTTCCAAATCCAGGAATTCAGGCGTCCGGAGTTTGAAGTCACTTCCAAGGTGGTAACCGAAGCTCCGCATTTTGTCGGCGCGAGTGCGAATCTTGAGGTTGAAGCAAAATATTATGCGGGCGGCGGATTGGCAAACGCAGAGACGAATTGGACGGTAACTGCGTCACCTACAAACTACACTCCGCCGAATCGTGGTGATTACATTTTTGGAAGTTGGGTGCCTTGGTGGTATTCGCGAAATAATTATTATGGCGGCGGAAGCACGCAGTATTTTAAAGGTGTAACCGATGCCGGCGGGAAACACAATTTGAAGATCGACTTCGAATCCGTAAAACCGCCGCGTCCGTATCGCATTAGCGCTTCGTCCTCTGTTCAAGATGTGAATCGACAAACCTGGTCATCTTCGACGAGCCTTTTGGTTCACCCGGCCGACCTTTATGTCGGGATCAAATCGAAGCGAACATTTGTACAGAAAAATGAAAATATCGAGATCGATTCGATAGTTTCCGATTTGGACGGAAAACTTGTTGCCGGAAAATCGGTTGAGATCAAAGCTGTTTTGAAGGACTGGGCTTTTGACAAGGGATCGTGGATCGAGAAAACAGTTGACGAACAATTTTGTACCGTTAAATCTGCTGAAGTAGCCCAGAAATGTACATTCGTCGCGAAAGGCGGCGGTCGATACATTATCACCGCGCTGGTAATGGATGATCGCGAGCGTTATAACGAATCGGAAATGACGGTTTGGGTTGCCGGCGGGAAAACTGTTCCCCAGCGAAACGTATCACAGGAAAAAGTAGAAATAATTCCTAGTCAAAAAGATTTCAAACCCGGTGACGTTGCGGAATTATTGGTTATCGCTCCCTTTACTCCGGCCGAAGGCATTTTAACGCTTCGCCGCGAAGGTATTGTAAAAACCGAGCGGTTCACAATGAAAGAATCCTCGGTGACCTTGAAGATTCCGATCGAGGAAGGTTATTTACCAAATATCTACACAAACGTTGATTTGGTAGGAGCCGCGGTACGAACTGATGACAAAGGGGAAGTTGCTGACAAACTAGCCAAGCGTCCGGCGTTTGCTGCAGGAAGCTTGAATCTTCCCATTTCGACGAAATCGAGAGAACTTATGGTTTCGGCAGAGCCGGTCGATAAGACAGTAGAGCCGGCCGGGAAGACAAACGTAAATGTTGAAGTGAAAGATTATCGCGGCGAACCGGTAGCAAACACGGAAGTTGCGGTAGTCGTTGTCGATGAAAGTGTACTGGCTCTTTCGGCATATCAGCTCGCCAATCCTTTGGACACCTTTTACACAGATCGCGGAGACGGGACAACCGATTATCATCTTCGAAAGGAGGTACTCTTAGGAAATCCGGAGGATGTAAAATCGCCTCCTCCACCAAATGTAAATGAACGCGGTAGGCAGGTTTCTGAAAATAGAATAGGCGCACTAGCGAATGCGCCAATGGCAGCGCGACTGATGAAGTCAGAAATGTCTGCAGATGCTGCAGGCATTGCACTCGAAGAAAAAGAAGAAGGCATATACCCTGATGATGCGAACCGGCAAGAGCAAATTAACCTTCGAAAGAATTTCGATGCGCTCGCGGTTTTTGCTCCAAACGTGAAAACCGATTCAAACGGAAAAGCGGTCGTACCTGTTCAACTTCCGGACAATCTAACGCGTTATCGTGTAATGGCGGTTGCGGTCGATAGTGGTAAGCGATTTGGAAAAGGTGAGTCATCAATTACGGCAAAACAGCCTTTGATGGTTCGACCGAGTGCACCGAGATTTATGAATTTCGGTGACAAGATCGAATTGCCGGTGGTCGTTCAAAACCAAACGGATAAAGATCTTACTGTAAACGTCGGCGTTCGTGCGACAAACGCCACCCTGCCAAATGGCGGCGGTCGAAAAGTTGTGATCAAAGCGAATGACCGTGCCGAAGTTCGTTTTCCGGTTAATGCCGATATGGCGGGCACGGCGCGTTTTCAGTTTGCCGTAAACTCCGGAAAGTATTCAGATGCCGCGGAAATCGATCTTCCGGTTTGGACGCCCGCAACGACCGAAGCATTTGCCACATACGGTACTACCGATCAAAACGGAGCGATCTTGCAGCCCATTGAAGTACCGAAGGACGTTTATCCCCAATTCGGAGGTTTGGAAGTTACGACTTCGTCGACCCAATTGCAGGAATTGACCGATGCGTTTATTTATTTATACAAGTATCAATTTGCCTGCTCGGAACAGATATCTTCGAGAATGCTCTCAATTGCCGCTCTGAAGGATGTCTTGACCGCGTTCAAAGCTAAGGAGATGCCAAATGAAGCTGAATTGAAAGCCCAATTTGCGCGCGATATAAAAGTACTGCAGTCGCGCCAAAATTCAAACGGATACTTTGGAATGTGGAGACGCGATCAGGAACGATACAAGTATCCATTTGTGACGGCTCACGCAGCACACGCTTTGATCCTGGCTAAACAAAAGGGTTTTGATGTTCCGGAAGATATGCTGACAAAAGTTAAGCCATATTTGAAGAACATCGAAAAATACTATGACGAATGGCATAAATCACCGCAGATTCGTTGGACAATTTCGGCCTACGCCTTATACGTCCGCAACGTCATGGGTGATAACGACGAAGCAAAAGCTAAGAAATTATTAGCTGAAGCGACGATCGAAAAAATGCCTTTCGAAGCGCTTGGTTGGTTGATGCCTGTTTTGGTTGACGGTAAAAACTCGGGGGCGGAAGTTGAAGCTATAAAACGTTTCTTGCTCAACCGCACGAGTGAAACCGCTGCGACCGCGCAATTTAATACCGACTACGGCGACGGTGCCTGGGTGATAATGTACTCGAGCCGACGTGCCGATGCGGTGCTTCTTGAAGGAATGCTCAAAGCCGATAAGGACAACTATCTCGTTCCGAAAATCACCCGCGGCTTGCTTGACCATCGTAAAAAGGGCCGTTGGAGCAACACGCAGGAGAATGTATTTGTCTTGCTCGCGCTTGATAAATACTTCCAGGCTTACGAGAAAGTTACACCGAATTTTGTCAATCAAGTTTGGCTTGGAAATGCTTATGCCGGAGAACAGAAGTTTGTCGGACGCTCAGCCGATTCGAATCAACTGACAATTCCGATGGATTATCTGTTGAAACAAGGCGGCACTGCTGACTTGATCCTTAATAAGCAAGGCGCAGGGCGTTTATATTACAGAATCGGTATGAATTACGCACCAAAGAATTTGAACTTAAAACCGGCAGATTACGGATTCACGGTTTTAAGAACTTATGAAGCTGTCGATGACGCCGATGACGTAAAACAGGAAGCCGACGGCAAATGGACAATAAAGGCCGGCGCGCGTGTTCGCATCAAACTGACGATGGTTGCACAAGCCAGACGTTACCATGTTGCATTAGTTGATCCGCTTCCGGCAGGTTTGGAAATACTTAATCCGGATCTTGCGGTGACGGAGGAAATTCCCGCCGATAAAAACGATGGAAATACTTCAGTTGTCGAATACGGAAGCCGAAGGTATGGACGTGAATACTGGTATTGGCGTTCGCGTTGGTTTGAACATCAAAACTTCCGCGATGAGCGTGCTGAGGCATTTAGTTCATTGCTCTGGAGCGGTGTTTACAACTACACATATGTGGCGAGGGCAACAACACCGGGTGAATTTGTCGTGCCGCCGGCAAAGGCTGAGGAGATGTATCATCCCGAAACGTTTGGAAGAACCGGAACGGATTTTGTAAACATTAAGTAAAGTGTTTGGGACGGTAAATTTGGATGAGCAGAGATTTTCGAATTTCGGCTCATCCTTTTTCGTTTGTCAATGTTGGAATAAATTAGATTCGAGAATTTGATTTAGTAAATATGGAATTGAAATTATTAGTCCCGCTATCATCGCGGCGACGAAAACCTCAAATCCCTTAAATATCAATCCGAAATCGACATTTTCACCTCGAAGCTGCCTCAGCGTCACGTAATAAATGCCACACGTAAGCGGTCCCGAGAGTACGAAGCCAATGATCGGTATACGACTCAGGCAACTTATGAGCGCCATCACGACGACCGTTATTTCCAAAAAGAGCCAATAATTCGGCTTTATTCCCTCCAAGCTTTGCTGATACAACTGCCCGGATCAATTGTTCCGACGTTAAAATCGTAACTATTCATATTCTAGATAATCAAAGTGGAAAATTCTTAGCGGCTAAATATGCCACAATGCGTGGAAATTTTGAAGTATTGATACTTGCGAAATTTTGAAACAACTCGCAAACTTTGGTTAATGCAGAATAGTTTTGAAAAAGTTATTGAAATTCTATCCGTTGAAGCAAACGCGATCGAACATGCAGCGGAACGCCTGAATCGTGAACCAGTCGAAAAGGCGCTTGATTATTTGGCTTCTTGCAAAGGAAAAATAATTGTCCTTGGTATCGGGAAATCGGGCGTGATCGCTCAGAAGATTTCGCAAACGTTGACCTCGACCGGAACCGTGGCGGTTTTTGTTCATCCGTCGGATGCGCTGCACGGGAGTCTCGGGGTGATAACGGGAGGCGATGTTGTGATCGCGCTTAGCAATTCGGGCGAAACTGACGAAATTCTAATGCTGCTTCCGACGCTTAAGCATCGAAATATTAAGATAATTTCAATTATCGGAAACGTAGATTCGACCCTTGCGAGACAGAGCGATGTGGTGCTTGACGCTTCGGTCGATAAAGAAGCATGTCCGTTAAATTTGGCTCCGACTACCTCAACTACAGTTGCGCTTTCAATCGGAGACGCGCTCGCGATGACATTGATGCAATCGAAAGGCTTGTCGGAAAAAGACTTTGCTGAAAATCATCCAGCCGGGCGTTTAGGTAAACGGCTCACGATAAGGGTCGAAAATATTATGCACGATAGCCCGAATATATCGCCGGAAGCCGACTGGATGGACGTTGTAAAAGCACTTTCGAAATTTACGCTCGGCGCAGTAAACATTATTGATGAGAATACAAAACTGATCGGAATTGTCACCGATGGCGATTTACGACGCACGCTGGAAAAAACTGCCGTCGTAGAACTTGAAAATTTAACCGCCCGCGAGATGATGACCTCCGATCCAACGACCGCAGCCATCGATATGCTTGCTTATGACGCCCTGAAACTAATGGAAGACCGACCGCGTCAAATTTCGGTCCTACCGGTTGTGGATGGCAGTGGTGCATGCGTGGGGATGCTCAGGCTGCACGATATTGTGAGGAGCGGGTTATAAACTATAGAGAAAAATAGCTTGCTGAGAGTATCAGAAGTCTTGCGGAATTTTTGATTTAAGCACACAAGCCTTGAGAAATGCGCCATGAAACACTTTCTGTTGTCATATGCTAAGAAGTCGCTCTAGCATCACGCTTTAGAACGATTGCCTCGATGGCTTTTCTTCCAACGTCGCGATCTTTCCAAGCATCCTTAAATTCGGAAGAAAAAACTTTCTAATCTAAGACAATCTGGCAGATATGAGGAAAAAAATAATTGGTATTTTGGTTTTGATGTGTTCGCTATCGGGTATTTCTTTTTCTCAGAATACGGAAATCAAATTAATACTTAACGAGCAATTTTTTGATGCCCTTTTGGAAGCAGTATTTACACACTTGGATGAGCCAAGCGTGGCGATCAGCGGCGATAAAGGCGGCGGTTCGGCTTGCAGCGAAACGATTCGTCTAAAAAAGGAAATGGATGGCGTTAAAACTGCCGTACGATTTCGCCAGGGTGCCATCTATGCTCCGATTGCATTCGAAGGAAGCTACAGAGCACCTTTGATCGGATGTATTGATTTTAAAGGCTGGGCAGAGACAAATATCGACCTGGTTTTTGATAAAAATAAAAATGCGATCGTCGGACAAGCAAAAGTTCTTAAGGTTAATATGAGTGGCGCAAATGGAATCGGCAGCGAATTGCTTGCGCGTTTTGTCCAAAATGAAATTGACAAAAAAGTAAATCCGATTGAAATAATCGGGCTGGATAAGCTGTCTTTTGTCACTCCGATTCAAAACGCGGGAAAACTTCGAATGCGGGCTACGGGTTTTAGTCACAAAGTGACTAATTCAAATATCGACATCATAATTAAATATCGGTTTGAGAAGGCGGGCTAATTATTTTTCGCCGGCATATTCGACGGAAGTGTTTGCCTTCCCCATTATTACTTCCTGTTTTACTAGTCCAACGTCCCGGGCGTACCAATTGGAAAATTCGATTCTTGAACCCGGAATTTTCGCCTTCTTCATATCGAGAACGATATTAATTACAGAATCCACGCGAGCCGCGACATAATCATCCGCTTGAACGGAAACATTGTCGTCCATTTTTATAATCTCACTATCGATTGTCACCGTTCCACCAATCTTCCTACCCAACAGCTCAACTTCGATTTTGTAATTCGCACTCCATTTTTTCCCTTCCTCCCAAACTTTCGGAATCGTTAAACCGTCACTCTCAAGCGTGCGCATCTTGACATTTAGATTTGAAGCGGAAATTGCGTTGTTGTAATCTGCGTTTCGCAAACCACCTTGGTTGCACGACCAGTTTGAAACGACTTCTGTCCCACTTGCAAAATTTCGGGTTTCGGTAAAACCGCCTCCATCTTTGAGCGCTTGTTTCAAAACATATTTCGCTTGAGCCGCTCCGTTTATATTGAATTCACGGACCGTATTGCTATCAATCGGGTAATATCGGTTTGCACAAGCTCCTGCGGCGTTAGACGTGGCTGCGTCAGGTTTTTCTTTTCCCAGCGACTCACTATCGATTTTCTGTCGCACATTATCGCTATTTGCGACTCCTTCCCGGTTTGAGGTTTGGTTTCCCATTTCGCATCCAAAGAGAACAAGTGTGACCACCATCACGATTGATATTTTTTTTATGGAAAGTTTTTTTTCGGCAATTTGGTTTTCAAAAAACATGTGATTCGCACTCCTTAACACTTTCTAAAGTTTTGTATATTGTAAGCTATTTCAATATATCAATGAAAATTTACCAATAAACGAATGATAAATCTTGCGATTTCGCACCTGGCCATTCCCAAGTAAAGTAAACGATAAAGTTTATCTGATATACGAAACCGTCGGGGAACATGCCATATGTTTAACTTTCTCTCCGTATTTTCAGGCGGCGGCGGCGGAACGGGATTTGCGTGTATAAGCGTAACATGACCTTTTTGAAGGTTTAAAAAATTGAAGGGAATTTTATGAACATGCTAACTAAAAGAAACTTATCAATTTCTTTTGTTTTGGCTTTGATTATGGTGTTGGGCGCGAACGATTTGGTTTATGGCCAAAGAAATCGTGGTCGCGATAATCAAAGGCGTCAGCGCAACAACGTTGAAAATAATCAAAAGAAATCCGATGCCAAACGATCGAGAAGACCGGAGAGGCGCGCCGCAACAAACCAAAACCAAGCGCGGAAAACTCGCCGATCTTCGAACAATAACGAAACACAAACGCATCGCGCAAATCGCACGCGTGCTAGGACCAATCAAAATAGAGGACAGATCCGCTCGAGGCAAGATTCATCGAGAAATTCGAGAGTTGAGAATCGAACGCAAGCTCGATCAAATCGAAAACGTTCCGGCTTAACTGCCGATCAGCAGGCTTACCGCGAGCAAATTCATCGAGCCGAACAGCGCCGACAGGCCGAGCAGCGAAGGCTTCAAGTCCGGAGTCAAACAAGCGAAAAGAGTCGCAATCGTGAAATAAAACGTCAGCAGAAACATCGTGAGCAACAGCGGAAAGATCGAGCTGAACAGACTCGAAGAAGTCAGGCCCGTCAGCGTGATCAGCGTTCGAACGGGAAAATTTACAGCTCGAACCGTGATTCTTCCAGACGGGACGATTCCTATCGAACTAATAATCGAAGCGGCGCCTACAGCAACAGAAATTCGCGCTATCAGGTTTATAATCGCGGACAACAAAGGAGTCTGCAACAACACCGCTGGAATGAATATCGAAGGCAAACCAACCGCCAACAGAAGTATTACCAGTCTGTAAGACGACAACTTCAAAAACAAAAACGAAATCGGTATTTGAGATACCAAAAATCGTATTATGATCGTCTGCGGCGCGACAGGCAAAGGCTGCAAAACGCACGCTTTTACGACAGTATGCGATACGATTATCGGTATAGACGTAGCGGTAATTACTACTACACTAGCAGCTATGGAGCTGCGATGCTGCGACGTGCTCTAAATGACGGTTACAGCCAGGGTTACAGAGCCGGACAGGCAGATCGATATGATAGATGGGGTTACGACTACAACAATTCCTACGGATATCAGGATGCGAGCTATGGTTATGATAGTTACTATGTCAGGTACAGTGAATATCAATACTACTTCAGGCAAGGATTTCGCAAGGGTTATGACGACGGCTATTACGGCCGATCTCAATACGGAAGCTACTCAAACGGAAGGTATAACTTGCTTGGAAACATAGTAAGCGGGATCATCAATCTTATCCGATTCTAGTTGAACCCAAAAAAAAAGAGAAAACTTGGACTGCCGATTACGGCAGTCTTTTTTAATTCGCTGAATCTCAAGAGGAAGTTCATTTCTCATTTTCACGCGACACACAGATTTCACTCAGTATTTCTTTACAAAATCCATCCGAAAGATTGAATATTATTCACAGGTGTGGGCATGTAAGTATTTTAGATAGATATATTTACAGGATTTCCTGTATTGTGTCATAAATTTACAATGTGCGGTGTTAAGAAAAATAGAAGGCATATTTCTATCTTCTAAATTTTATACCGCAGAGCCGGTTGCCGGTTTGAAAAGCCTTCATGATAGCGAGCACGGTTCTTCGAATTATACGAAATACGAGTTTTCGCTTGTCAAGGAGAATCATCATGAAAAATATTTTCACAATTTTCGCAATTATATTCTTATCATCGACCCTTGTGGCTCAAATTGAGAAAAGCAATTTAAGCCCGGATGGAATTAAAACCGATTCAACCGCAAAGACCTACACCGAGCTGAATAATTTGGGTGTTAAAGCAGTTATTGACGCGCAAAATAACGAACTCGCGCTCGAATATTTTAATGAGGCGCTCAAGGCGAACCCGGAATGTTTCATTTGCAAAACTAATATCGGACGGGCCAATCTTCGTTTGGGAAACCTTGATGAGGCGATAACCATTTTTAATGAGTTGCTGAAAGTAAAGCCCGATTCGGCAGAAGTTTGGGCAAGTTTGGGCGAGGCATTGAACGCGCAGCAAGAATTTGAGGAAAGTAGAAAGGCATCCGAAAAGGCAATTGACCTGGGACTCGAAGACCCAATTACCTTTACAAATTACGCGATTTCCCTGAAAAGCTTAGGGGAACGCAAAAAGGCATTAAAATATCTCGATAAATCATTAGCGCTTAACGAATCCTTTGCTGAAACTCACAGTAATCGTGGAGTTGTTTTGTTTGAAATGGGCAATTTCAAAAAAGCACTTATTTCCCTAAACGAAGCAAATAAATTAATGCCAAACAATGCTAACATACTGAACAATATAGGGGTTACGCTTGATTCTTTAGGAAAAAGAAGAGAGGCTCGGGAATCCTATCAGGCCGCAATCGATTCGGACGCGAATTTTCCCATTGCACAATACAATTTGGCTGCGAACTTTTTGGAAGTAGGCGAACGCGATATGGCTTACAAGAAGTTGAATTTACTTAAAACGATGGATGTTGGTCTGGCAAATAAACTCCAGCAAATGATATGGGGAAAATTTGTTGTCAATATTTCTAATAGGAAAATTGGACATTAAACTTCTTGCTGATCTCCGAGGTTGGCAGAAATCAACTTCTTGTCTAAACTCACAGGATGAGTGTGCCTTTGGTCGCAATAATTGGACGTCCGAATGTTGGAAAATCAACGCTTTTTAACCGTTTGACCGGAAGCCGTAAATCTATCGTTGGCGACGAGCCGGGCATAACTCGCGACAGGATTTACGGAACGGTCGAATGGCGGACAAAAGAATTTGAATTGGTCGACACGGGCGGAATCGTGCCGGACGATCAAGCCATTATTCCTTCGAATATTTTCAAGCAAGCAGATTTTGCAATTTCCCAATCTCAAGCAGTTATTTGGGTCGTCGATGCTCGCGAAGGGATCACGCCGCTTGATGAAGAAATTGGCATTTTGCTGAGAAATTTGGGAAAACCGATATTTGTTGCAGCAAATAAATCCGAAACGAACCAGGTTGCAGAAGAAGCGGCAGAATTTTATAAGTTTGGATTTGATCTTTTTCCGGTTTCCGCGGAGCATGGTACGAGCGTCGGTGACCTGCTGGAAGGACTTTTTGACGTTCTAGATTTCCCCGACGAAATAATCGAACGCGACAAGGACGAGATAAAACTCGCGATTATCGGCCGACCAAACGTCGGAAAATCCTCAATTCTAAATAAAATACTAGGCGAAGAACGAACAATTGTTTCTCCGATTGCGGGAACAACGCGAGACGCAATCGACACGGAACTCATCGTGGACGGTCAAAAATTTCTTTTGATCGATACCGCAGGAATTCGACGGAAAGGCAAGACGACTGAAATGGCAGAGAAACTTTCGGTCATAATGGCCCGAAAGGCGCTCGAACGTGCTGATGTCGCGATCCTTGTTATCGACGCGGTTGAGGGTGTTACGAATTTGGACGCTAGTATTGCCGGATATGCGCTGGATTCCGGCTGCAGTATAATTGTTACGATAAACAAGTGGGATTTGGTTGGGGAAAAAGAGACCGGAACGGTAAGCGAATTTGAACAAAATTTTCGTCACAAAATGAAGTTTCTGGATTGGTCGCCAATTGTCACGATTTCTGCATTGACGGGGCAGCGGGTAAACCGGATACTGGCTTTGGTAAAACAGGCGAACGACGCCCGTAATGTCCGTATTTCAACCTCTAGATTAAACGAATTTTTTGAAAGCACTGTTTTGAAACCAAAAGGCGGTGGCGGAAGCGCCCCGGGTAAAGGCGGAAGATCAAAAGTAAAGATAAAATATTTGACACAGGCAGGAATTCGACCGCCATTGTTTATATTGTTTACTTCAGGCGGCGGAAAGGGTGGACTTCATTTTTCATATTTGCGATATTTAGAAAACCGTTTGAGGGAAGTTTTTGAATTTTTTGCGACTCCGGTTAAATTGGTCGAACGGCACAATCGCAGGAAAGCAGAATAGCTTCTTGAAATTGAAATGATGGAAATTTTACTTCTCACGATCAGATTATTCTTATTTGGTATTTTTGCGCTTGCAGGTATCGCGAAACTTTTTGATCTTGATGGATCTGAAAAGGCCGTCGAAGGATTTGGCGTGCCGGCTGTTTTGGCAAAGCCCATATCAATTTTGCTGCCGATCGCTGAAGTTGTAATTGCAATTTTGCTTTTATTTACACAAACTTCATGGTTTGGTGCGGTTGGCGGCTCGGCGCTTCTGCTTGTTTTCGTCGGAGGAATGCTCTGGCAGATGTGGCAGGGAAATGCTCCCGATTGCCATTGTTTTGGTCAGGTTCATAGCGAACCCGTAAGTAAGAAAAGTGTGGCGAGAAATGCGGCGTTTGTTTTGCTTGCACTCTTCTTAGTTGCAAGCGGACAAAGAAACCAGGGTCTAAACATTTTCGATTCGTCTAATAATCTCTCATCGGACATGAATGCTATGCAGATAATATTTGGTTTGGCGGTAATAGCGTTTTTAGCGGCGATTGTTTACTTTCTAAAAACAATTTCCGAACAGCAAACGCAGATAATGCGAAGAATAGAAGTTCTCGAACTCATTTCGCATGACGGTGGAAAAGAGGTTGCCCGCGACGACGTAAGCGATCCCGCTACCGGGCTCCCGATCGGTTCGCTCGTTCCGGCTTTCGAATTGCCGAATTTGGAAGGCAAGAAAATTTCGTTTGAAACGATTCTAGCGGACGATAACCCAACGCTGCTGCTTTTTGTAAGCCCGAGCTGTAATCCATGTGAAGCTTTGATACCGGAGTTTCAAGAGTGGCAAAAAGATTTAGGTAAACGATTGAATTTTGCATTTATCAGCACTGGCAAGGTAAAAGACAACTTGAAGAAATTCAGCGAGCCTGGTTTTGAAAACATGTTTTTGCAGACCGAGAATGAAATCTCAGAAATGTTTGGTGCTGAATGGACCCCGACGGCGATCCTTGTCAATGCCGACCGCACGCTTGCGAGCCGTCCGGCGGCCGGTGACACATCGATTCGCGGACTAATTGAAAAAATAAAAGAGGAATCTCCGGGAAAGCAACCCCTATATCTCACAAATGGGCATGGCGGCAAACTCGGCGAGGAAGTGCCGGAGTTTACGCTTGAAGACCTGGACGGCAACGAAATCTCGGCAAATGTATTTAGTGGCGGAAAGACGCTTGTGACCTACTGGAGCATGGGTTGCCCACATTGCGTAAATATGCTTGATGAATTGCGGGAATGGGACAACGCTAGAGGCGAAAACGATCCGAAACTTCTCGTGATCTCAAGCGGAGACGCTGAAAACCACAAAGATATGGGGCTAAAATCTCCAATTGTAATTGATAATGAACATGAGGTCGGGCCGGGCTTAGGAATGTCCGGAACGCCCTCAGCTGTCTTGGTTAATAGCGACGGAACGATTGCTTCCGAAACGGCAGTTGGTTCTCAGCAGATCTGGTCGCTGATTGGCAAGAAAAAATAGATGAAAGCGATAAATTGGGAAGTCACGTCGCAGGACGGTGAAGCCCGCACAGGAATACTTAAGACCAGGCGTTCAGAAATTGAAACGCCTGTTTTTATGCCCGTTGGAACGCAAGGTACGGTAAAAGGTTTGCGTTATGAATGGCTCGAGGACGAACACGATGCCCGCATTATCCTCGGCAATACATATCATCTGTGGCTTCGACCGGGCGCGGAAGTCATCCGCGAAATGGGTGGTCTGCATAAATTCTCGACATGGAATCGTTCTCTGCTAACGGATTCGGGCGGATTTCAGGTTTTTTCCCTTAGCGATTTGAGGAAGTTGAACGAAGAAGGGGTCGAATTCCGGTCACATATTGACGGAACAAAAATGTTTATGTCGCCCGAAGTATCGATGGAAATTCAAGCCGCGCTTGGGGCAGAAATTGTGATGGTATTTGACGAATGTCCGCCCGGAGATGTGGGATTTGACGCGACAAAAGCAAGTTTAGAAATGACGGCGCGTTGGGCGCAAAGGTCGAAAGATCGATTTAACGAATTACAGGAGGCCGGACACGATACAGGATATTTGGATGGTGACGAATTGAGTGGGCAGCAGGCTATATTCGGAATCGTACAGGGTTCCGGGCATCTGGATTTGCGGGAGGATAGTCTAAACAGAACGGTTGAAATCGGTTTTGACGGCTATGCGATAGGCGGGCTGAGTGTCGGAGAAGAAAAATCGGTTATGTACAAGGTGATCGATTTTCTCGCCCCGAAGATGCCGAAAACCGCGCCCAGGTATTTAATGGGAGTCGGGACCCCGGAAGATTTGGTCGAAAGTGTTTATCGCGGCGTGGATATGTTTGATTGCGTTATGCCGACCCGAAACGGACGTACCGGCGGTGTTTTTACTTCACAAGGAAAAATAAATATTCGGAACGCAAAATTTGCGAACGATGAAAACGTGTTGGATTCCGAATGCGGTTGTTCGGTTTGCAAACGTTATTCCCGGGCGTATTTGCGTCACGTTTATCAGGCAAAAGAAATGATCGCGGCAACGCTGATCTCCCATCATAATTTATACTTCTTTTTAGATCTGATGAAAAAAATTCGCCTCGCGATCAAGTGTGGCGAATTTGAGGAATTTAGAAAGAATTTTATCGCTTCGGTTTCGTAATATGGAGTTTTCCACCTGTTTGAATGCTTCATTTTGAAAATCAGGCACGAAACTATGTTTTTCGGTTTCGCGTTTAAGATATATTCAATTATAATTGCTGTTTTGCGTATTTGGAAAAAATTCAATGAACCTATTTTTATTATTTCAAGGTGGCGGGGGAAGTTTGGTAACGTTGCTCCTTCCGTTTTTGTTGATTGGCGGGATATTTTATTTCCTCGTAATTATGCCGCAGAGAAGGCAGCAGAAAGAATTGAAGGAAATGATTGCAAGCCTGACCAATGGCGATGAGGTGGTCACGAGCGGCGGTGTTATCGGTAAAATTCTGGAAACGAGGGAAACAAGTTTTATTATCCGGAGCGCAGATAAATCGAACATCGAAATCGGAAAGTCGGCTGTCATCGGAAAAAGACCTGGAACGGAAAAGAAATAGGCGGGTATTTAGAAGTTAATGAAAAACAGTAGTTTATGGATTAGAACGGCGATAATTCTTGCCGTAACGGTTTTTGGTATCTATCTCGTCATAGGTCCGCGCGGTTCAATTTCTGCTAAGGATTTTAGCTGGTCAGGAATTAAAACGAACGTCGCTGAAAACATCAATCTTGGGCTTGATTTGAAGGGTGGATCGCATCTTGTGATGCGCGTAAAGACAGACAAATATCTGCGCGAGCTCACGCAGGGAAATCAGGACGCTGCCTTTAATGCTGCTAAAAACGCTAAACTTCCCGTTCAAGATAGTTCGTTTGTTGCTGAAAATGGGTCATATTCGGTTACTCTCAATCTGACGGATCCTGAAAAGTCTCAAGAAGTGATCGACGCCGTGAAAGCAAAAGTGGACTTTTCAAATTGGACTCAAACTACAAATGGAAATGCGATAGTTTGGACACTTCCGGGACAAGCGCAAACGCTTCTCAAAGAGCAGGCCGCCGAGCAGGCGATGAACATTATTTCGAGTCGGATCAATGCGTTTGGCGTGAAAGAACCCACGTTGCAGCGTCGTGGTACAAGCGATTCCGGCGAGATCTTATTGCAAATGCCGGGAGTTGATGATCCGGAACGCGTTAAGAAACTTATCGGTGCGGATTCAAAGCTTTCGTTGATGAAGGTCGTTAGTGCTGCTAATCCTAGTCCTGTGACGACCTACCCAACAAAGGAAGCCGCGCTTCAAACGATTGGCGGTAGGGACACACCAACAAGAAAAGTCTTGGAATATGCCGAGCGGGATGATGAGGGAAATGCAACGCCTAATCCGAACGCGCCGCAGCAGTGGGTTGTCGTCGAATACCCGCCGATTATTGAAGGTAACGATCTGCGTGATGCCAACGCTGTGACAACTACCGGGAACGAGGGTGATTATCAGATCTCGTTCTCGCTGAAACCAAACGGTGCCGTAAAATTCGGTGAGTGGACAGGCGCGAATATTAATAATTACATGGCGGTCGTTTTAAACGACAAGGCAAAATCGATTGCGTTTATTCGTTCGCAAATTTTTGATCAAGGACAGATCGACGGTCGTTTTACAAAAGCGTCAGGAGAAGATCTTGCGTTAACCTTGAAATCTGGTGCTTTGCCTACGGAGATCGAGTATCTTGAGGAAAGAACTGTGGGTCCGAGTCTCGGTGCGGACGCGATTCGTTCCGGACTTAGCGCCGCGGTAGGCGGCTTGGCGTTCATCGTGTTCTTTATGCTCGTTTATTATCGTGGCTCGGGCATAAACGCAGTTATCGCTTTGACCCTCAATATGACCCTAACGCTTGCTGCGTTGATCGTTTTAGACTCAACCCTGACCCTTCCGGGAATGGCCGGTTTGATTTTGGGTGTCGGTATGGCAGTTGACTCAAATGTGCTTATTTTTGAGCGGATGCGAGAGGAAATTAAGGACGGCAAAAAAATCGCCGAAGCTATAAAACTGGGATTTGATCGTGCGTGGCTGACTATCATAGATTCCCACGTGACAACGATCATTGCTGGTTCGATACTTTATCTATATGGATCGGGACCCATCCGTGGATTTGCAGTTACGCTTATTCTCGGCTTGCTCATCAATCTGTTTTCAGCCGTATTCGTTTCGCGCACCATTTACCTATGGCTGCTTGAACGAAATCCGAATATGAAGAAGCTGAGCGTTTAATTTAGATAGGATGTGACGAACAACGCAGGGGTGTTTTTCACTTTTAAGAAATGTTTGATTTATTTAGCAATATTAATGTGAACTGGATGGGGATTCGCCGTCCACTGATAGCGGTCTCGATCGCAGTTCTTTTAGCCGGGTTGGGTTCGGCAATTTCGCGTCAGATCACTCCGGGCGGTACAGATGCCTTTAATCTGGGTGTTGATTTCAAGGGCGGAACGGTTATTACGGCGAAGTTTAAAGACGGCAAACCACCGGAAGACGAGATAAGAAACGCGTTGCAGAAGATAGGGTTTAGTGACTCAACTATTCAATCGTCTTTAGACAAGCAGGATGAGGTTTTGATAAAGGTGCCGCTGATCGAGGGAGAAGACGGTGCGTTTAACAAGAATGTTAATGCGGCGGAACCTCCGAAATCGGAAAATGGAGATGCTAACGCAAACGTCTCGGCAAACTCCGATACGGCGACAATGGCCGGGCAGGAGTCGGCAGACCTTAACCAGGTCAGCAAAGGACGTGAGCTTGTTAAGCAAGCCCTCGATACGTTTGGGAAAGAAGCGGCTGGTGCGGAGACGCTTGATCAGACGAAAGACGCCAAATATAAGATCGTCGGAACGGATTCAGTCGGACCGGTAGCAGGCGAAAAACTTCGAAATCAAGCAGTTATAGCAACGCTTCTCGGCATGGTCGGTATTTTATTGTTTATCGCGTTTCGGTATGACTGGACTTATGCTGCGGGCGCCGTGATCGCAGTTTTTCATGATGTGCTTGTCACACTGGCTTTCTTCACAATGTTTCAATGGGAAATCAGCTTGACCGTTTTGGCCGCGCTGCTGACATTGGTCGGATTCTCTGTTAATGACTCGATTGTGATTTTTGACCGTATCCGTGAAAATCTGACGTTGAATCGCACGAAGTCCCTTTACGATTTAACCAACGACTCCATTAATCAAACGATGTCGCGAACTATCGTAACTAATGGGTTGGTATTTTTAGCGGTGCTTGCGCTGGTTCTTTTTGGAGGCGAGGTGTTGCGAGGCTTTTCGCTCGCGCTTTTCGTAGGCGCAATAACGGGAACTTATTCGACGATAGCTATTGCAAGTCCAATTGCAATTTGGTGGCAAAGTAAACTGGGCGAAACCAAAATGAGGCAATCTACGGCAGTCGGTAAAGAAAAGAATTTAGCGACCGCGGCCCGTCGCTCAGTGACACGTCGTCCTGTATCAAAGTAGAAGACGTCGTTTTGGACAGATATGCCACTATTTGGGAAATCATTTTGGTGCACTTTCCAACACCTTGAGAGCAAAGATTATATTTAATTTTAGACGCTCTTTAGTTGCGAGTGATTAGAAGCTTCAAATATTGAAAAAAGTAGCAAATGTTCAAAGTTTTTCTTGACTTTCGGGAACGAAGACCTTAGACTTCAAAAACGTTGCTGGTCAATTAAATATTTTCAAGATGCTTCTATCCGTATGCGAAAGAGTGCGGATAATTGTATTACTTTTGTATTTTGAAGACTAGCGATTTCCGAAAATGTCCCGCGTATAATTTGATAGGCTTCGAAAGTGATTGCTAGCATCTTAAAGGTGGCGAACGATTTCGTCCAAGATGTATCTAGATTACAATGCGGGAATTAATTTGGAGTTTACAAAAGGTTTAAAACCCTTGACCCTTGAATTGGCACCGGAAGAGGGAGGAAGATTATGTTAGATCAAATGATAGAATCAAGAAGTCACGCTGGTGAAGGAAATAAGCGAAACGGACTCCTGTTTACGACAGGACTCTTACTTATTTCATTTTTCCTCGGTGGGCTTCTTTACAGTCTATTTGCCCAGAATATAGGCGTTGGAGGCGAGGGACTGGAGCTTTCCACATTAGTGGCTCCTGTGCCCCTTCCGGAAGAGGTACCGCCGGAACCGGAAAAAGAGCCTGAAAAAAAGGAAAATAAGGATCCAAACATAGATATTCGTAAGGAGATTATTGCGAACATCAATGAGTCGCCGAAAGAGCCGCCGAAAACTATTCAGGTTACGAAGTCGACGATTCCAGAAAGACGTATTGGTGTGCTGACACGACAGGGTGATTCAAACCAAAATACATTAAGTGCTCCTGTTGGTAATCAGGCTCGGTCAGATAATGTCAGGGGTACTGGTATCGGAGACGGTGATCCGGAACGAAGTGCCGCGAGACCTGAGGAAAAAGCTGCACCGCCACCACCACCGCCGCCGCCGCCGAAGGCAGATCCGCCGGTTCCGAAGAGAATTTCGTCCGGGGTTATCAATGGTAAGGCGACCAGTTTGCCGGTACCCGCATATCCTCCGGCTGCAAGAGCCGTACGAGCAAGCGGAGCGGTTAATGTTTCGGTCGTTATAAGTAAGGGGGGTGATGTGATGTCGGCTAGTGCCAGCAGTGGTCACCCGCTTTTGAGAGCGGCAGCTGTCTCAGCGGCGCGAAGAGCCAAATTTGCTCCAACACTTCTTTCCGGACAGCCGGTCGAGGTATCCGGGGTAATCGTTTACAACTTTAAGCCGTAAATAATTTGATAACAGACCGTGAGTAATCTAAGCAAGTTCTCACGGTCAAATTTTGTTTTGATACTGTAATCATAAAAATTTTTTGACTTTTTGGAGGAAAAACAATGACATTTTTAGTTGGCCTTTTAGGCATGTTCTTGATGTTTGCTGAGGAAGGGGAGAAGTTTGAATTTGGTTTATATGCAATTGCCAAAGAACTTACGTATCCTGGCTGGGGAGTAATCATCATTCTAATTCTTCAGTCTATTTACTTAATTGCGATCGGCATCGAACGCTGGTTGACTTACAACAAAGCGAAAACACAATCGAGGCAATATGCCCCAAAAGTTGCTCAGGCTTTGAAAAACAGTAATATCGACGAAGCAATCAACATCAGCGACAAACACAAGGATTCCCATTTGGCTATGGTTGTATCATCCGGTCTAAAGGAATTTAACGCACATCAAGGCGATGGTGCTATTTCAGCAGATGAAATGGAAGCGTCAAAACGTGCCTTGGAACGTGCAATTGCAGTTAAAACCGCCGAATTGAAGAAAGGCCTTGCAGGACTCGCGACGATCGGTTCAACCGCTCCGTTTGTAGGATTGTTTGGAACGGTTGTTGGGATTCTCAACGCGTTTGTTGAACTTGCTAAGAGTGAGACAGCGGGTATCGGTGCGGTTGGTGGAGCTATCGCCGAGGCATTGGTTGCTACGGCGTTCGGTATTTTGGTTGCGGTACCGGCTGTTTGGTTATTTAACTACTTTACAAATAAAGTGACGAGCTTTGGCGTGGAAATGGAAAACTCCGCATCTGAATTGGTTGATTACTTTATCAAACAGCGAACAAAGCGCTTGAATAGCTAGAGCCTTTGAATGGTTCTTTATAATCTTTATACGAGGAGAGATGTCTTATGGGAATGGCTATAGGCGGAACTGACGAATATAATTCGGAAATTAACGTAACTCCGATGGTTGACGTGATGTTGGTGCTTTTGATCATCTTTATGATCGTTACACCGTTACTTCAGCAGGGTGTTACCGTCGATATTCCTAAAAATATGATCAGCCCCGATGAAGATGAGGAAATCACCAAAGACACGTCGGTTGTGGTATCGATCCCTAATAACGGACAGTTTTTTATTGGGAAAGATGCTTATCCGATAGATATGTTAGGTGAAAAGATCAAGGCCAAGATGGAAGGAAAAGCTGCCAAGAAACGCATTGTCTACATCAAGAGCGGAATCAATGTTGACTACGGCACAGTCGTAGAAGCTATTGACATCATTCGGCGTCAGGATATTGACAAGGTTGGATTGGTCGCCGATAAGAAGAAGGACATTAAAAAGGAATAGCGAAAGGAGGCTTAAATCGCCTCACTTTCCCTGCAAAATTTAGGAGCAATTCAATATGGGTATGTCTAGTGCTGGGGGCGAGCAAGGTGCGGTCCCGCATATTAACGTAACGCCGTTGATTGATGTTTTGCTGGTGCTATTGATCATTTTTATGATCATTTCGCCGCTCAAGCCAAGCAGGTTTGAAGCAAAAGTGCCAGCGGAGCCTAAGGACGAACAGAACGTCGATGTTAAGCCGAATCCTTTGACTCTCGTGGTTTCAATTGATAAGGCTACCAAGGCTGTCAAACTTAACCAGGATAGTATGGGGGATGCATCTGACACAAAACCTCTCACTGATAGGCTTACGGAGATATTCAAGGATCGAACTAATCAAGGCGCATTTCGAACAGGGACCAATGAGATCGAGAAGACGGTGTTTATAAAGGCGCCGAAAACGATACCTTATGGGGACGTCGTGAAACTGATCGACGGTGCAAAAATGGCGGGTGCCCAACCGATTGGTCTACAAATTGACGATTTATCGGATTAATATCTAATCAGGACTAGTGGCGGATGGGTTTACATATTCCGCTTAGTCCCAATTAGAAAATGGAGTCGAAAAAAAAAATGAGAAGTTCTCGTTTGAACAGATTTGGTTTATTTTCGTTGTTATTGATGGTTGCTTTTCTGGGAAGCAGCTGCACCTATTATAAAAGAGTAATGGCTCGGATGAATTTGGTTGACGGCGCACAAGCTTACAACGAAAGAAAATTTGATGAGGCAATGGAGAAGTTTACCCGTGCGGTAAGTTATGATCCGGAAGGCACTACTCTTGAGAGCAAAACTGCGCAATTATTTTTAGCGAGAACGCTTCATTCATTGTTCGCAGGAAATCGCCAAAATAAGAAAAACGCAGAGATGGCGATTGAAGAATATAAGAAAGCGCTTCCGGGGTTTGTTCGCGAAGCGGCCGAAAGTAAAGCCGCGCTCGATGCCAAACCGGGTGATGAGAAGTTGCAAAACAACTACGAGAAGAATAAGGCGATAGCCGGCAGTATCGTAAGTGCGATTGGAAGTTTATACGAAAACTTACAGCAGGAAGATAAGTGGGCGGATTGGCAAGTAAAAGCCGCAAACAACGCAGAATTGCCTAATGAAGTAAGGGCAAATTCATATGTTGCCCTCGCTTCAAAACAATATACTTGTGCCGAAGAGATCACAGAAAACGCCGAAGTTAAAAAGACAGTTACGGAAGGCTCGGAGCAAGTGTTCAAGTTTACGAAGCCTGAAGATGAGGCTGAGTTTAGTAAACTGAAGAAATGCGTTGAGGAGGGGACGTCGTATATTGATAAAGCAATTGAGCTTAATGGCAACAGCGATTCTGCGTGGTCCTACAAAACAAGTTTGCTTCTCCAGGGAATGAGAATCGCCGAGATGGAAGGGAAGTCTGATCAGAAAGAAGCACTCAAGAAAAAGTCGGACGAAGCTAAAGCGAAGTTTGAAGAATTGGCAAAAATCAAACAAGCAAAAGAAGAAGCGGAAGCCAAGAAGAAGGCGGAAGAAGTCGGCGGAGCGAAAACGAAGACAAGTGAGAAAGACGGAGCTGCGTCGCAAGAAAATAAATAGCTTGCTTCGAGTTGAAATAATGCGACACTCAATCGGTCGAAAAAATTGAGTGTCGCTTTTTTGCCTTTAAAGGTGATCGCAAAAGGATTGGTTTATTTCCGCTACGATTTTCCGATAAAGACCGATGATTAGGATAGACGACATAATAGAGAAGGTTGAGATCAATCATCCGCAGGCCGATCTTGAGATGATTCGCCGGGCTTATCTCTTTTCCGCCCTGCATCATCGTGGGCAGAAGCGTGCTTCCGGGGAGCCGTATCTGGTTCACCCACTCGCGGTGGCTGATATCCTGGCGGAAATGCGGCTCGACGACGTCAGCGTCGCGACCGGGCTATTGCACGACGTTGTGGAAGATACACTCGTTGATCTAGACACGATCCGCGATTATTTTGGTAAGGAAATTACGCATCTTGTCGATGGTCTCACAAAAATTGCTCATATCAGCAACCTCACAAAAGAAAAGCAGCAAGCTGAAAACGTTCGAAAAATGGTTTTGGCGATGACGACGGATGTCCGGGTAGTTTTGATTAAATTGACCGATCGTCTACACAATATGAGGACAATGGAGTTTTTGAAGCCTGAGAAGCGGGCGCGAATTTCGCAGGAAACTCTTGATATCTATGCTCCGATCGCCCACCGACTCGGAATGGGGAAAATCAGGAGCGAATTGGAGGATCTTTCGTTTCAAAATTTACATCCGCAGGAATATAAGAAACTCGCAAAGGATGTGGAAGCCCGCCGCCCCGAACTCGAAGCCACTTTATTAAAGATTACTGATACGATCAAGGAAAAGCTCGATGAAAACGAGGTGCCATTTATCGAAGTTCAAAGTCGCGTCAAACGTCTATACTCCCTTTGGAAAAAACTAAAGAAGCGAAAACTAAACATCGAGGATGTCTACGATTTGATCGCCGCACGCATCATCACCCCCAATCAAAAGAAGAATTGTTATTTTGCACTAAGCGTGATCCATGATATCTGGACACCCGTTCCCGAGCGTTTTAAGGACTGGATAGGGAATCCCCGCGATAATTTGTACCAATCCCTCCATACTTCAGTTATCGGTGAAGGCGGGCAAGCATTTGAAGTTCAGATCCGGACTGAAGAGATGCATTTCATTGCGGAAGAAGGTGTAGCAGCGCATTGGCGATACAAAGATAATAAACTCGGAAAGGACGATGACCAGAGTATCGATGAATTGCGCCGAACGGTCGAAAAATTGCTGCTTCCATTAGTTGAGAATACGGAGGATAACGATGATTCTGAAGATTTTATCGAGTCGCTAAAACTGGATCTGTACCCCAAGGATGTTTACACGTTTACGCCCATGGGAAAGGTGTTTGAATTGCCGCGAGGCGCCACGCCAATTGATTTTGCGTACGCGGTTCACTCCGAAGTGGGTGATACTTGTACAGGAGCTAAGATCAACGGGAGAATTGTTCCGTTGAGGACTAAATTGCAGAACGGAAATGTCGTAGAAATTTTAACCACACCTAATTCGAAGCCGTCACGCGATTGGCTCAATCATGTTGTGACTTCCCGGGCGAGAACTCGTATTCGAGGCTGGATCGCTAAACAACAGCGCGAAGCCTCCGTAGAGATGGGGCGAAAACTTCTAGAAAAAGAAGCGAAGAAGTTTAATATTTCCGCAAAGAAAATGTTTGCGAAAGATGAGGAAATTACGCGAGTTGCAAATGAATACGGACTCGGGCGGGGCGAGGATCTGCTTGCTTCGATAGGCTATGGCAAAATGCTTCCGAGAAATGTGATCGCAAAATATTTGGGTCCGAAGGAATTTGAGAAACTTGATCCTGATAAGAAGAAAGATACGCGAATTGAAAGCGGTGTAAAAGCGGTTAAGAAATTCATGGGCCTGGGCGGCGACGCAATTGTTGTCAGAGGTGTGGACAATATGCTGACGACCCGCGCGCGGTGCTGCAATCCTCTAAGAGGTGAAGAAATAATAGGCTACATATCGCTTGGAAAAGGGATTGTTGTTCACAACCGTGGCTGCAAGAACGTCAAGCAACTCATGGTCAATAAAGACCGCATTATTGATGTCGAATGGGCTTTGGATGACAAAGAGCAGATACAATCCGTTAAGTTGTTTGTAACTACCGAAGACCGGACCGGAATGCTTGCCGGTATAACAAACGCTATTTCAGATATCAAAACTAATATAAGGGATGCAAGAGCAAAGGTTTCAAACCGCGACGAAGGGCTAATTGAGGTTACGGTAGAAGTTTTCGACAAGAAGCATTTGGACAGGGTCATTATGTCCGTAAAAAATGTTCCGGGTGTCGTCGACGTCGAGCGTGTTCATGATATCAAGCGCTATGGTTAATATTTGAGTGTCAAGGCGCTTGAAGCTTTCTTTTTGCCTATAATTCTGGTAGAATTCGCCTTTTGTTCAAGTAATCAGGATGAGGAATAAGAATTGTGAAAGAAGTGGTTTCAACAGAAAAGGCGCCCGGAGCAATCGGGCCTTATTCGCAAGCTATCAAGGTAGGAAATCAGGTATTTCTTTCCGGTCAGATTCCTATCGATCCGGCTACAGGCGAGTTTGTTTTGGGCGATATTACTGAACAAACCGGGCAGGTTTTGCGTAATTTGAGTGCCGTTCTCGAGGCCGCTGGATCCGATATTGAGAATGTTGTTAAAACTACGGTTTTTCTGGCGGATATGAATGATTTTGCGGCTATGAATGACGTCTACGCAAAGTATTTTGCGGAAAATAAACCGGCTAGGAGTACGGTTCAAGCGGCGGGATTGCCAAAGGGTGCGCGTGTCGAAATCGATTGTATTGCGTTCGTGAAATAAGAAAACCAAGCGCCACCTAAATGGGACACTTGGCAACTAATAAATCGAGTTAGTTATCTAACTTATACCGCCGCAACAGCTTTTGTTATTTTGCCGGATTTGATACAGCGAGTACAAACCTTCTGTCTGTCAGTTCCGCCATTCGAAAGCCGGACACGAACACGCTGAAGATTTGGGTTAAACCGACGACGAGTTTTATTGTTTGCGTGGGAAACGTTATTTCCGAACATCGGACCTTTTCCGCAGACGTCACATCTTTTTGCCATTATTATGCCTCCAAAAATTAAACGAGGTATGAAACCAAAGAGATTATGGTTACAAACTCAAAAACAAGATTTATAACAAATATATTGAAGTTAAGCAAGCAATAATAGAATTTTAAGGAGCGAAAAGCTACTGTGCGAAAAAACAAATTCAGGTTTTTAACAATTGCCGTATTGGCGGCGTTAATTTTTATGGTTGCGGGTTGCCCAACGACCCCAAACCCGGGAAACACCTCCACTGGTCCGAATGTGGATCCAAATGAGACGGCGGCGACTGTCAATGGAACCGCGATCAAAATGGAAGAGGTTGAACGCGCAATCAAACAACAGGCTCAGGGACAGGAAAGCAAACTTTCCCAGCTTGAGCTAACGCAAGCCCGTCTCCAGGTACTTGAACAGCTTATTCAGCAAGAGGTAATGTATCAAAAGGCTGAAGTGGAGGGCACGATCCCGACCGATGAGGAAGTGAGTGCAGAGCTAAATAAAATGAAGACCGGCTCAGGAGTTTCACAGGAAGAATATGACAAACGAATGAAAGAAGCTGGCGAAACCGAAGATTCACTTCGTGGAAAATTGAAAAAACAGGTAGCGATTCAAAAGCTTGTCGATAAGATTTCCGGAAAGGTTGAACCGCCTAAAGACAGCGAAATTGAGGCTTTCTACAATGGTAACAAGGAGGCCTTCGTTAAAAAACGCGGCGTCAAACTGGCTGCGATTGTTATTGATCCGCGGAAAGTCAGCGAAGATGATCCAACGTTTGATGAGGCTTCGACGAATCTAAAGATAAAAGAAATTGGCGAGCAGCTAAATAAGGGAGCAGACTTTGCCACGGTTGCACGTGAAAATAGCGAAGACCCGAGCCGAGTTCAAGGCGGCGATTTCGGCTATTTTGGCGAGGATCAATTAAAACAGCGATATCCGCAGCTCGCTACGGTTTTGATGAATCCGGAATTCACCGTTGGAAAACTAGTTGGTCCGGTTAATATCGACGGCCGACTCTTTATCTTCAAGCTGCAAGAGCGAATTGAAAAAGATGAAAATTTAACGCTCGAAAGTCCCGGGGTTCGTCAGCAGATTACTGATAATTTAGTTAATTCCAGAAAACAAATATTGAGTGCATCGTATGCGGCTATCGCGATGAACGATGCCAAAATAGAGAATTTTCTAGCTAAGAAGGTCGTCGAAAATCCAAATGAATTGAGCGGTGCAAGGCCGGCATCATCTGCAGCCCCGGCCAATTCAAATACTTCTGACACCAATGCAAACGCAAACACCGAATCGAATGCCAATTCAGAACCAAAAGATGAGAAAAAGGCGGATGAGAAATCAGCCGGCCCGGCTGCTTCGGATGCAAATGCAAACTCAAATGCTTCAGAAAAAAAGGAAGACAAGAAATAATTCTGCGTAACTCTACTTTCAAAGGCGGGTTTTCCCGCCTTTTTTTGATGGGATAGGTTGTTCAAAACAATGCTTTTCAGGCTTTCAGAAGTTAATAAATCTTACAGTGGAAATGAGATCCTTCGCGGGGTTTCTTTTCAGGTAAACCCGGCAGAAAAGGTTGGATTGGTCGGAAGGAATGGTGTTGGGAAAACCACAGTATTTCGAATGATAACGGGGGAAGAATCACCCGATTCAGGCGACATTTCAAAGGCAAACGGTCTGACGATCGGACTCCTCGAGCAGCATGTCGACTTTTCCGACAACGAAACCGTCCACACAGCCGCTCTTTCTGCGTTTAAGAGACTTCACGACATTGAAGCACGAATGCGCCAGCTCGAAATTCTGATGGTGACTGATTCGACGGAAGAAGTGCTAAACGAATACGCTGAGCTACAGATCGAGTTTGAGCGTGAAGGCGGATTCGAATACACCGCAAAAGCTGAATCGATCTTGCTCGGCCTCCGATTCTCGCAGGAGGATTGGACACTCGAAACCCATAAGTTGTCAGGCGGGCAAAAAAATCGTTTGGGAATGGCACGTCTTCTTCTTTCCGACGCCGATATTCTTCTCCTTGATGAGCCGACGAATCATCTTGATGTCGAGACTGTCGAATGGCTTGAAAATTTTCTTGTGAGCAGCGACAAGTCCTACGTTGTGATCAGCCACGATCGATATTTTCTCGATAAAACCTGCTCGAAAATCGTTGAGATCGAGGCTGGCAAGGCATATACCTACAAGGGCAACTATTCGTTTTTCGCCGTTGAATCCGAACTTCAAAGAGAACAGCGTCAGCGTGAATTTGAAAACCAGCAGGCATATGTAAAAAAAACTGAGGCGTTTATACGAAAAAATCTGGCCGGACAAAAGACGAAACAAGCGAAATCGCGGCGTAATATGCTCGAGCGTATGGATCGCCTTGAAGGTGTAAATGCCGAAACCCGTAGCGGAAATTTCAAACTAAAGAATGTGGAACGCGCCGGCGCAAACGTTCTTTCGGTCGAAAATTTGGAAATCGGCTACACGGGTGTTTCACTGGCAAAACATATTAACTTTACGCTTCTTCGAGGAGAGTGTCTTGGCGTGATTGGCGGCAATGGAACGGGGAAGACGACGTTTCTCAAAACCGTTCTCGGAAATATCCGGGAGCTTTCAGGAAAAATAACCTGGGGCACGAAGGTAAACATCGGTTACTATTCGCAGCAGTTGGAAGATCTGAATCCGCAAAATGATTTGATCGCGGAGATGCGAAAAATAAACGCACTCGCGGAAAGCGGCGAACTCCGTTCGTTTCTGGCGGGTTTCCTTTTTTTCGGTGACGATGTATTTAAGAAGGTTGGCGATCTGTCCGGCGGCGAAAAAGGCAGGCTTTCACTTGCGAAATTGATCTATTCAAAAGCGAACGTTTTGATCTTGGATGAACCTACAAATCATCTCGACATTCCTGCACGCGAAGCGCTTGAAAATGCATTGAGCGAATATGAAGGTACAATTATTACTGTTAGCCACGACAGATATTTTCTGGATCAAGTTGCGACGCAGATCTTTTTGTTTGATGAAAACGGCAAAGTCGACATTTACAACGGAAACTATTCCGAGTTTCACGATTGGCTCGTGAAAGATATAGAGAGCGGTAGACAGGAAAACGCAGTAAACGAAACAGAAAATTCGTCACATGAGATAAAACCGCAAGATCGAAATAGAGAAAACGAGCACAGCAAGAATCGTCAAAAGCAGAATCTAAAAAGGATCAAAGAAATTGAGGAAGAAATTCAATCTTTTGAAGACGAATTGGCCGCGCTTTCGAACAAAATGATTCAAGACGACGTCGCTGCATCGCATCTAGAACTAACCAAACTAAAGCAAAAATACGAGTCCAACGAAAATAAAATTCAAAATCTATATGAAGAATGGGAAAAATTGGCCGAAAAGGAAATTTAAGAAGAATAGTTTTTCGGCAAGTTGATTTGCTTTCAGCTAGCTTCACACGGTTTTGATATGGTTCGCTTAAAAGCGAGATCCTATCGTTGTTCATTTGAGCGATATTTTTGTCCTCACGTTGACAATCATTCTAACTGTAACTAATCTAGTTACATATCTAACCATGGCAAACTCAAGATTGGCAATTGCAATTCACACTTTGGGCGTTTTGGCTTTTATTGGGGAGAAATCCGTATCATCGAAGATGATTGCGGGCAGCGTCAAGACCAATCCCGTTGTGATAAGGCGGATACTAGCGAATTTTGTAAAAAGCGGGCTTGTCGAGGTTCAGATGGGTGCGGGCGGGGGTTCTCGCCTTGCACGTCCCGCGGAAGAAATTTCGTTGGCAGATATTTATCTGGCGCTCGATGAAGGCGATATGTTCGACGTGCCGATCCTCGAGGATTCTCATCAATGCCCGATCGGGCGCACTGTCAGACCTATTTTAAAAGAAGTCTTTTTCGAGGCAGAAAGTAGTCTTGTGAAATCCTTAGGTCAATTTAGCCTTGCGGAGGTGATAGGACAGGTAAAGGAACGAATGTCGGCACGTTATTGCGAGGGAACGGAAGATTGATGGTGGAAAAACACGAAAGGGAAAAAAGGGTCACACTCTCAAATGCCTGGCAGGATGCACGTGCTCTTATATGGACCCATCGGTGGAGACTGGCTTTGGGGGGCGTTTTGATGATTATCAGCCAGCTCGCAGGTCTTGTTTTGCCCGCGTCATCAAAATATCTGATTGACGAAGTGATCGGCAAGCGGCAACTGCAAATGCTCAAATGGATTGCACTAGCCATTGGGATTGCTACTCTTATTCAGGCTTTAACCTCGTTCGCCTTATCGCAAATTCTTGGAGTGGCTGCGCAGTACGCAATCACCGATATGCGTAAGAAAGTCCAGGCGAAAATTGAACGGCTTCCGGTTTCATATTTTGATTCAACCCAATCGGGGCAATTGATCTCAAGGATAATGTCTGACGCTGAGGGCATCAGAAATCTTGTAGGAACCGGCTTGGTTCAACTGGTTGGCAGCGTTATGACAGCGATGGTCTCGATATGTGTTTTGTTTTGGTTGAACTGGCGCTTAACTTCGGTAACTGTTGTAGTGTTGGCGGTTTTCGGTGGGGCACTGTATTTTGCGTTTTCAAAACTACGTCCGATCTTTCGCGAGCGACAAGTGATAAACGCTGAAGTCACGGGTCGTTTAGGAGAATCATTGAGCGGCATACGGATCGTAAAAAGTTATACAGCAGAAAAACGCGAGGAACTGATCTTCGCCCGGGGGGCACATAAACTTTTTCGCAATGTCGCTAAGTCTCTGACGGGTGTTTCGGCAATGAGTGGATTTTCATCGGTGATTGTAGGTGCGATCGGTGTCGTGATGATCTTGGTTGGCGGGAATTCCGTGATCGCTGAAACCATGACGCTCGGCGACCTGTTTATGTATATTTTCTTTACGAGTCTTATGGCGGTGCCGATTTTTCAATTGACGGCGATCGGAACGCAGATCACCGAGGCGTTTGCCGGGCTCGACCGGATTCGTGAGGTGATGGCAATGACAACAGAAGACGACGAAGATGCGACAAAGCAGTCTTTAAAAACTTTAGAGGGTTCCGTGACATTTAATGATGTCTATTTTGAGTACGAAGAAAATACGCCGGTTTTACAGGGGATTTCTTTTCATTCCGACGCGGGAACAACGACTGCGCTTGTTGGTTCAAGCGGCTCGGGAAAATCTACTATTCTCAGCTTGGTCTTAAATTTTATTCAACCCGACACAGGAAAAGTTCTTGTTGACGGAATGGACGTTCAATCGATAAAACTTCGGGATTACCGAAATCATCTCGGTGTCGTGTTACAGGAGAATTTTCTCTTTGACGGTAGCATTCTGGATAATATTAAATTTTCGAGCACGGGCGCGACATTTGACGAAGTTAAAGAAGCGAGTCGGATTGCCTACTGCGATGAGTTTATCGACAGATTTGAAAATGGCTACGAAACGATCGTCGGCGAACGCGGCGTGAAACTGTCGGGCGGTCAAAGGCAGCGTATTGCGATTGCGAGAGCATTGCTGGCTGACCCAAAGATATTAATTCTGGATGAAGCCACTTCCAGCTTGGATTCTGAGAGTGAAATGATGATTCAAGAAGGCTTGAAGACTCTGCGACATGGGCGGACTACGTTTGTGATCGCTCATCGTTTATCGACGATTCGTAGCGCAGACAATATTTTGGTCGTTGAAGATGGAGAGATCGTCGAGAGCGGGACGCATGATGAGTTGTTGCGTCACAAGGGTCGCTACAAACAGCTTTATGACAAGCAATACCAGTTTGAGAAAAATCAGTTTATTAACCCCGGCGAAGATTTTACGCCCGAATCGGCGAAGGTTTAAGCAGTTTAGACAATAAAAAAGGAGAGTAAGACAATGGCAGAGATACAAGATTATTCAAATCATACGCGCTGGCTTCCACCGTTTCATTTCTTTTTGGCACCTCTGATGCTGATCAATTTGATTTTTTGGATCGTGAGAATGGTTCAGGCTCCGAATTGGAACCATGGATGGATGATATTGCTCTCCATCGGCTTAGTAGTGTTAACGCTACTGGCACGGACTCAAGCGTTGGCGGTTCAGGATCGTTTAATCCGTCTTGAAGAACGGTTGCGCTTTCAAAAAGTTCTCCCGGCTGAATTGGCCGAGAGAGCGATGATTTTGAAAACAGGGGATATTATCGGGTTGCGTTTTGCCGGCGATGAGGAACTCGCGGATTTGGTCGAACGCACATTGAAAGGCGAATTTGAAAAACAAAAAGATATAAAGCTAGCCGTCAAGAATTGGCGCGGGGATTATTTAAGAGCCTAGCAAGTGGGTGCACAAGAATCATTCCCGATCTTAACTCTCGATGCGATAATTCGGGGCTTCTTTTGTAATTATGACGTCATGGACATGAGACTCGCGTAATCCGGCGGAAGTAATCCGGATGAATTTTGCTTTGGTGTGCAGATCTTCAATTGAGCTGCAGCCAGTATAACCCATACCGGCGCGCAGTCCGCCGACGACTTGGGTAGTGGTTTCGGCAATCGTTCCTTTATATGCAACGCGTCCTTCGATTCCTTCGGGAACATATTTAGAATCGGAAACTGTGCCTTCCTGTGAATATCGATCGCTCGAACCTTGTTTCATCGCGCCTATCGAGCCCATTCCGCGATATGTTTTAAAAGATCGCCCTTGGAACAGGATCACTTCACCCGGAGCCTCTTCGGTTCCTGCAAAAAGCGACCCGATCATGACACAATCCGCTCCAGCCGCAATCGCTTTTACGACATCACCCGAATACTTGACGCCACCGTCAGCAATAATCGGGACCCCCGAACCTCGAGCTGCTTTCACACAATCATCGATCGCCGTTATTTGGGGCACGCCTGCTCCGGTAACGACACGCGTAGTGCAAATCGAACCCGGACCGATTCCTACTTTTACAGCATCAACCCCTTCATCAATAAGTGTTATTGTTGCCTCAGCCGTTGCAACGTTACCCGCCACAATCTCGACCTCCGGAAAAGCGTCTTTCACTGCCCGCACGGCATCTAAGACGCGGGAACTGTGTCCATGCGCAGTATCGATCACGATTGCGTCAACCCGCGAATTTACTAATGCGGCAGCGCGCTCTAAGTAATCACCGGTCGCGCCAATTGCAGCCGCAACCCTAAGTCTCCCCAAGTCATCCTTTGCCGCGTGCGGATATTTAATGGCTTTCTGAATGTCTTTTACGGTGATCAGCCCTTTTAGTAATCCTTCGTCATCGACCACTAACAACTTTTCGATTTTATGTCGTTGCAGTTGGCCTTGCGCTTCATCAAGGGTTGTGCCGATCGGAACTGTAACGAGCGGCTGCGGCGTCATTGCATCCGCTACGGGAATATCGATTCGCTTCTCGAAACGAAGATCTCTGTTCGTAATGATGCCAACAAGCAATCCGTTTTCATCCACTACTGGAACGCCGCTAATTTTGAAACGCTCCATAATCGCCAGGGCGTCTGAGACAAGCGCGTTGTCATTTATTGTTACCGGATCCACGATCATTCCCGATTCGCTTCGTTTTACTTTATCGACCTCTTCGGCCTGCTGTTCAATCGAGAAATTTTTATGAATAACACCGATACCTCCCTGTTGTGCGAGCGCAATTGCTAATTGTGCCTCCGTCACGGTATCCATCGCCGACGAGCAAATAGGAATATTTAGCGGGATGTTTCGCGAAAATCTTGTTCTCGTGTCGGTTTCGTTAGGCACTACTTCCGAATAAGCGGGAACAAGCAAAACGTCGTCAAATGTTAGTCCTTCTCTTAACTCTTCTAAATTCATACTTTTACAGAAAAAGCCCGCACTCAATCTGCGGGCGTCATTTCGCGCATTAACTTATAAATGTATCATTTCCAGCTTTAGTTCTTTATAAAGCTTCATTACGGCTAATTTGGTGAAACGCTCGCATTCGCATCCACCGCGGTTGCTACCAAGGGAATTTTTCCGCCCTCAAGAATTTCTTTTAGGTTACTCTTGTTGATCTCATAATCAAACCCATTTTTTCTGTAACCTTGCGGTGGCAAAGGAGTTTCTATTGTTTTTCCATTAACGGTTAATTGTACGGTTTCGGCTAAGCCCTGATAATAACTAAGGCGTAGGCTTTCTTGTGCCTCAAAAGTTTGTTCTTTTACTTGGGAATTTAGCGCCCGCATCTCGGTCTTTCCGTCGGCAATAGATGTGATCGAGAGTGCGTCCGCAGTTGACGTGACAGTTACTTTAATCGAATCCATTGATGGCAACGTCGAATTTTCGGAAGATTCATTTGTATTGACGTTTACATTGGCAGCTTCCTTTTCCGGCTTGATATTACTGTTAGAAATATTATTTTCGACCGTTCGGCTTTCTCTGGTTTGAAGCCAATTTACGAGTGCCAGGATTCCCCATGTCATTAAGCCAAGAATAATCGCGGCGAGAATTACGGTCGGAAGCATTGAAGGTCCGCTCGAATCGTCCGTTAATACCTCTGGTCTATAAGATCCCGAAGACTTTTCATCAACCCCGCCTTCCTGACCAGCACTAATTCGAGCGTAATCCTGCATTGCCACATTTTCATCCACACCGACATACTTGGCAAACGATTTGACGAAACCCTTATTAAAAATACCGCCTGGAAGAGGGCGGTAGTCGTCGTTCTCAATCGATTCGAGATAGAGAGGCGAAATACGCGTCTGTTCGGCCACCTCGCTTATGGAAATGCCTTGCGATTCGCGAGCTTGCCGGAGTTTTTCCCCTAAAGATTCTGGCATGTTTGTCTTCGACGTTCCCTTTCTCGGCACTTAAAAAAATACAACCTGTCTTAGCATGGAATATATCGTTGAAGTAGTAATCCTGTCAATCTTTTAAGCCGTTTTCTCTGGTTCTCTAACTTGATTATTTAACGATTAGCGTGATAGCTTTAGCTTTTATATTTTGCATATAATAGAATCTAAATAAACAAGGAAAGTGAGGGACTGAGAATGATTCTCGAAGCACTCGGAATGGTTGAAACTAAGGGTTTCGTTGGCGCTGTTGAGGCTGCGGACGCAATGGTCAAGGCGGCAAACGTAAATCTAATCGGCAAGGAATATATTGGAGCAGGCTACGTGACAATCTTCGTAAGAGGCGATGTCGGAGCGGTCAAAGCTGCGACCGATGCCGGTGCGGCTGCCGCGCGTCGTGTTGGCGAACTGATCAGCGTGCACGTGATTCCGCGCCCACACAGCGAGGTTGAGGACGTATTGCCTGGCAAAGGTGTTGCTAAAGGAAAGTCGGTCAGGGGCGGCACGGGCAAAGACAAAGCTAAATAATTCCAGGTAAAAATTTGCGGCGTCGAGGTTAGAAGACCGAGCGCCGCGTATTTTTTTTTAGAGCATGGCTGATAAAGACCTTGTTTCGCAACAAGAAGCGCGGGATGCTGTAGCTGCAGCGCACTTGGCGTTTCTACAGGTCGCGAAATTTGAACAACTGAAGATCGATAAAATTTGCGAAGCGATGGCAAACGTTGCTTTGAGTGAATCAGCACGTCTCGGGCAAATCGCCCACGAAGAGACGGGTTTTGGGAATCCCGAGGATAAACGCGAAAAGAATCGATTCGCCGCAGAAGACGTTTGGAACTATTTTAAGGACTTAAAAACGGTTGGCGTAGTAAACGATGGTGGAAGCATTGTCGAGATCGCTAATCCGCGAGGAGTGGTCGCAGCAGTTATTCCTTCGACAAACCCGACTTCCACGGCAATTTTTAAAATTATCATCGCGATAAAATCGCGGAATTCGATTGTTCTTTCTCCCCATCCTTCAGCTACGAGTTGTATTTCGGAAACAGCGAGAGTAATGCGCGAAGCTGCAGTGGCCGAAGGTCTTCCGACGGATGCGATCATTTGTCTTTCCACCTCGACAATTGAAGGCACCGAAACTTTAATGAAACACAAGAAAACGGCTGTCATCCTCGCAACCGGCGGAATAGGCTTGGTTCGAGCCGCCTATTCATCCGGAAAACCTGCATTCGGAGTTGGACCTGGGAACGTACCGGTTTTTATCGAGAAAACTGCAGATGTCGAAAAGGCCGTTTCGGATATTTTGACGAGCACGTGCTTTGATAATGGGACGATCTGCGCTTCTGAGCAGTCTGTTGTGGTTGACTCGACGATTGTGTCGAAAGCTAGAGAACAGTTTTCGAAACAGGGCGGATACTTTTTAAACGAAGTGGACGCGTCAAGAATCGCCGACGTTTTGCTGACACCGCAACGAACATTGAATGCAAACATTGTGGGAAAATCGGCGGAATTTATCGCGAATCTTGCCGGGGTCTCGGTTCCGGGAGGAACGCGCTGTTTGTTAGCGGATTGCGCCGGCGTAGGAAGGGATTTTCCGTGGTCGATCGAAAAACTTTCTCCGACTCTCGCATTTTTTGTCGTTGACGGACTGCAGCAAGGCGCAAATCGCTGTCAAGAGATTCTACAGTTCGGCGGAATGGGTCACACCGCGGGAATGCATACTAACGACCGGGATGCGGCAATTCGTTTTGGTCATCAAATGCCGGCTGCCCGAGTAATTATCAATTCTCCTACGACACATGGCGCTATTGGATTTTCAACCGATTTGCCGCCCTCGATGACTCTCGGCTGCGGTTCGTGGGGAGGAAACGTAACATCGGACAACTTATCTCCGCATCATTTAATGGACCTTAAACGCGTAGCATTCGAAACTAAGCCCGTCAGCGGGAAAACAGTGTTAGATCTGAATGCTTATGCTTCTAGATCTAACATTGTAGAATTGGGGAAATCCGGTCCTAATAGAGAAGATATTGCGGCAATTGTCGATAAATTCTTGAGTGAAAAACTTACTGAATTGCCCTCACCGATTGAACCGAATGAGGTTTCAGTGGAACCAAAAACGGTCATTCATCACGTCGGCGACAACGGCGCATCTCGCGAACCCGTTGATTTCGTAAGTGAAGATGATGTTCGGCAAGCTGTAAACAAAGGAAAGAAAATTTATATAAAAAAGAAAACGATAGTTACACCGGCGGCAAGAGATTTAGGTAACGAGAAAGACGTCTTTATTACTGTATGAGCAAAACGGCAGTAAAGAAAGAAGAGTGCGGTGAATGCGGATCGGATATCCGCGATGAGGCACTTTATTGTTACAACTGCGGCGAAGCTGTCGCTCTTTTCGGGGATGATCAGAAAGTTGATGGTTTAAGTGAAGCTTGGTTTCGAGAGGATATTGCGGTTGGCGAAGCTGAATTTGATGTGCCGATCGCGAAACCGAATGAAAGTTTAATCAGGGCGGAAAATGAGGCCGGAGAAAAAACAAAAGAAACGAGCGAAACTGCGAAGCCCAAATCGCCTCGACGAAAATCTTTAGGAATAAAACAGAAAACTGGGAAACGCATCAAATCAAAAGTTCCCATGAAGTCTGCTGCGACCTTACGAAACAAGCCTAAATTGTCACAGAGCAGGATGGAAGAAATTATTTGGGAAGAAAGAAGTCAATCGCCAAATGTGTGGTTTATTGCGATGTCTGTATTTGTGACAATTATAGCAGCGGTTCTTTTTCTTTTAGCGATGTATTTTAAATAGGAAAATCGAGTGATATACGTGACAATTCGGGGGTTTTAATCTGCAGATTATTTCCCGGGATAAAGGTGATTTTTATGCCCGTTACACTTAATTACCAGGTCGAAGGCTTGGCTTTTCAGATTTTTCTTTCGAAGCAACCCTACCAGTTCGATATCTAGCGATTCTTCGTTCGTTATTAGCACCCTGTTTAACCGTTACTTTGATATTTCGTAACGAGCCGTCTTTCTCAAGATTCGTCGGTTCGTAGCTCAGTAAATACTGAGTTCGCAATTCCTTTGCTATATCTTGAGCAATCCCGGGCAATTCCGCCACACTCTTAGGAAAATATGATTTACCGCCGGTTTCTGCGGATAATTTCTCCAGGAAATTTTTCGCTTTTTTCTGCGGGCTCTTTCGAATCAGGTTCCCGTCAGTTTCGAGGTCGTCAACAAAGCCAATCGCATAAATTTGCACTTCAGCTTCCGTGAGAAGCTTAAACAATTGTTCTTCTTTATAAAAACTACTTCGATCTTCCCCGTCTGAAACCAGAATCAATGCTCTTCGTTTTCGGTCAACCGCCGAACGCGAGCGTTCATAATCATCGACCTTTTCCGCAGCTAGGTAAACTGCATCGATTATCGCGGTACGACCACCCTCTATATACATATTGTCCAGAGCATCTTCGAGGTCAATTTTGCTTGACGTAAAGTCCTGAAGGATCTCGATCTTGTCTGAACTCACAAAACGGATTACGCCGGTCGCGTCGTCAGGGCGGTTGGTTTCGACAATCGTCTTGCTTGCCTCAATCACCTTTTCCAGCTGAAATCTAAGCGAGCCCGAATTATCTATCACAAGCGCGTAATTGGTTGGAACTTCTTCTTGCGAAAAATACGTGATCTTTTGCGGAATCTGGTCTTCAAAAACTTGAAAATCTTCCATTTTCAAGTTTCCAATCGGTCTGTTAAAACGGTCGATCACCTGAACACTAAGATTTACAAGCTCCGTGTCGATCTTGATAATTTCATTCGGATCGTCCGATTTATCGACAACGAGCGGCGGAGGTGTTCCGACAACGATTGGCGGTGTGGGGGTTGGTGTTTTGCTCGGATTAGTCGTTTGCGCACTGCTAACCGAAAAATTATAGAATCCAATTCCGATACTCAACAGGATCCCGAAAAAGAGTATCAGAATATTTGACGATTTTCTTTTCATGTATAAATTATTCAAAACCGCTAATTATAACGGTGTCTAACGGTAATTTGTGGATGGAGAGGCGTAATAGCCCTCGCGACTTCTTACACTTAGACGCGGAAGTCCTCTAGGGGGTTTGACCTTAACTTTTACTTTTCTCCATTTACCGTTCGGTTCGAAATCATCGGGAGTATAACCGATTGAGTATTGATTACGAAGTTCTAATGCGATCCGCTCGAAAATTTCATCCATTTCAACTGCGGTACTTGGGTAAAAAGACTTGCCGCCGGTGACACTTGCGAGTTCATCAAGAAACGCTTGCCCTTGAATCCCAAGCATACTCCCCGAATCACGACCGTCCATAATTCCAACAGAGTATATGACGACATCGCTCTCTTTCATCAAACGCCGAACTTCCTTAAAGCTATACCTGGAAGCATTGTCCTGACCGTCGCTGATTATCAAAAGTGCTTTTTTACGATGCGTACCGGTAGTTACCCTATCAACACCTAAATATACCGCGTCATAAAGGGCAGTGTTATGTTCCGGCTTTACGAGCGTCAATTTATTCAAAACCGCTTCGCCGTCGCGGGTTTGGTCCATTAATAGTTGGGCGCGCTTATTGAAAGCGATTAGATAGTATTCGTCTCGTGGATGGCTTGTATTGATAAATCGAGACAAAGCGTTTTTTGCTTTTAGGATTTTTTCGCCGCTCATCGATCCCGAGACATCAAACAAAACCCCAATGGAGACCGGCGCATCGGAATCACTAAAAAAGGTTATATTTTGTTTTTGCTTTTCGTCGAAGATCGCAAAATTTTCTTTCGTAAGACCCGAAACATATCTTCCATAGTAATCGGTAACAGTAAGAGTTAGAGTTACGAGATCAGTTTCGACCTTTATTGGACCGTCTCTGCCGTCATCACCTTGCGTGGGGGGCGTTGGCTGGGGCTGCGGATCGGAATCCTGAGCGAATACAACGGAAGTTGTTATGACCAAAACGAGAAATAGTACAAAACACCGATTCACTGAACGCAAATGGTTCGACTTCCAAAAACACTTTACAGCCATAATTTCTCCGTTGAAGTTTCTACTATTCTAAGAAACCTTTCCCATCTATGCAAGATATTTCTTAAACCTGAGGGCTTTTAATATACTTGGTCTCTATGATGTATCATATTTGTAATGCGTTGTTTATCCCGATTCTATTCCGAGAAATAAGCAACAATTTGGCTATTCTAATAACGCACTATTTTGTCCTTTGCGGCGCGGCATCGTAAAATACTGGAATAGCGGAACTTTTTATTTAGCTGCTCCGTAATAGCTTTGCGATTATGACTACAAAAGTATTTTCTAAGGAAAAACTTCAGACACTAGATGATAAAGAGCTGATTGCCATTGCGATCGCCGGACGCGAAGATACGTTTGAAGAACTCGTGCGGCGGTATCAGCGACCCATTGTAAGCTACGTTTATCGAATGCTTAATGATTATGATTCGTCGCTTGATGTCGCACAGGAAGTTTTTATAAAAGTTTATAATTCGCTCGAAAGGTATCGCTCGGACTATAAGTTTTCAACCTGGTTGTATCGTATTGCCCATAATGCCGCGATCGATCACATCAGGCGGCGATCGGGGAAGGAGCAGAGCCTTGAAACCGAGAGTCAGGACGGTGCGTATCAGATGCAGATTGAAAGTCCGCACCCGACACCCGAGCAGGATAGAGAACGAAGCGAATGGCGGGGCGAAATCGAATCGGTCGTGAAGTGTTTGCCGCCGGTTTATCGGGAGCTAATTATTTTGCGCCACGCCGAAGACCTAAGCTATGGTGAGATCGCTGAGGTAACCGAGTTACCGTTGGGAACCGTTAAGAATAGACTTTTTCGGGCTCGGGAAATGATGCGGGATATGTTCGTCGAACGGGGATTGGACGGCCTTTCAAATGGCTAACCATCGAATTAATAGATGAAATTCGACCACAAAATATATGAGAATTCGTGTCAGCACGAAGTGATCATCGCTTATCTGGATGGCGAATTGAAGCCTGATGAGGAGCTTGAGTTGGAGTTTCATTTTGCAGATTGTAAGCCTTGCGCAGATGCAATTAACGCTCACAAGAAGGTTTCAAACAGCTTGGAAATCATTCTCGAAGATGAAATGAAACACATCAAGCTCCCGGAGAACTTCAGCAAGGTTGTGACAGCAAAAGCTGAGAGCAATGTGAGCGGTTTGCGGCAAAAAAAGGAAATATCTTACGCCTTCTTGATTTGTGCCGCTTTAGTATTTTTCTTAACCGCAGGATTTGGCTCGAAGATCGACTCGTTTTGGGCTGTGCCGGGGAAATTCGTTGATCAATTTATGGCTGTTGTGATCTTTGGGGCACATTTGGTTTATGATGCCGCAATCGCTGTTTCAGTAATATGCCGCTCGCTCTGTCATAAATTTATTTTTAGCTCGGTTATGTCGCTGGTTGTGGTCGCCGGTTTTTTCTTCATTGCTTTTTTATCACTTTCAAGGCTGATATTACGGCAAAACCGATAACAATAACGTGGTAAATTTAATTGCTGTTCAAATAGATTTTGGTGTTTTGCAAATCGCTTCTCTGCGAGTGGCGTTCTCAATCTTTCTCTTATTAGCGCTCGCGGTTACCATTTTTGCCCAAACCAATCTTTCTCAGCCCGACGAAAAAACACTAATTGTTAACGATGCACCGGATGCGGACATATTTGCATTTGGTAAAACCGTGATCGTCAAGAAACAGGCGAAAGGAGTTTTATCCTTTGGCGGTGATGTGATTATCGAAGGTGAAGTAACAGGGGATGTTGCAACTATTGGCGGATCTGTGATTCAAAAGCAGGCCGCGATTATTGGCGGTGACGTTATTATATTTGGTGGAAGATATCAGCCTGAATCGAATAACCCGAAAAGAAACGTCGATAAGCAGACCGTAATGTACGCCGGATACGAACAGGAACTTCGGAGTGTAATGCAAAGCCCATCCCAGATTCTTTCACCGACATTTTCAATGTCGTTCGTTGCGCAGCGTCTTTTCTCGATCCTTTTCTGGTTCATTGTTTCACTTGCTATTACTACTGTTACGCCCGGTGCCGTTAGCCGTGCAATTGCACGTTTTCATCTTTCGACGCTAAAAGTTTTTGGAGTAGGTGCGTTAGGCTTTACCGTTACAACACTCACCGTGATGTTTAGCCTTGAATTTTTGCCCGGCTTTGTAAGCGTGATAGTTGGATTGATGGCGTTTGTATTAATAATGCTGGCTTACGTTTTCGGGCGAGTCTCACTTCAGGCAAGCGTTGGAAAGTGGCTGCTGAAAACGATTTCTCCGGAGAAGAGACCGTCTGAAACAGTCGCGCTTTTTTCCGGAGCCATCATTTGGACTGTGCTTTTATCGATTCCTTATGTTTGGACGATAGCTCTTTTTGCCTTATTTATTGCCAGTTTAGGATTGGTTTTGACTGCACGTACGAGTAGCCATTGGAGCAGTGCATGAGTCGATTTTAGGACATCACATTTCCTCAAAAACCTTTACATTTCTTTACAAATAAACAAAAACTTTTCGTTTATTATTTACGTCTTAGTACCTATTGGCCTGAGCTGTATTTTGCCAATCTCGTGCCGCAAGCAATTTTCTATTTAGTTCATTTTTATTGTCCAAGGAGTTATTTCATGATGTACCGAAAAATCATTCCGTTAGCTTTATTTATTATTGCCGGATCTTCCATTTCCTCACTTGCACAGGGAAGTTTGCCTGACCTGGGAATTCAGGTCGAGAAAAATCTTGCGGTTGGAGTAGTAAAATCCGTCGATGAGAAAAAGGTGGTTTTGGCAACAAAGGACGGATTGCTGGATGTGATAATTCTAAGTGTGACTGAATTCAAGCGTTTACCGCCGGACAATTTGAGCTTAAAAGCTGCAACTGCTTCTTCTTTCTCCGATATTGAAATTGGGGACCGGACCCTAGTTACTGGAAAAATTTCTTTTGACAAGAAGAATATAACGACGAAAACATTATACCTGGTAAAAAATTCAGAACTAAAAGCGATTCAGGAAAAGCAGCGTCAGGAATGGCGGACCCGCGGAATTGCCGGAAAGGTCTCGGCGGTTGATCCGACTACGAAAGAAATTACTGTTGAGATACGAGGGATTACCGGGAACGCGTCTGCGGTCAAGGTTTCAGCCAAACCAAACGTCAAATATTTGCGTTACTCAGAAAATTCCGTGAAATATCAGGACGCAGTTCAAAGTGATTTTTCTGCCGTTCAGGCTGGGGATATGCTACAGGCATTGGGTGATCGGAGCGAAGATCAGTTGAGCTTTAAGGCTGAACAGGTATTAACGGGCGCTTTTGTGACCGTTGCCGGCCCCGTAAAATCGGTTAACGTTGATAAAAATGAAGTAACCATTACGGATCTGAAAACCAAGAGTGACGTTACGATTGCGATAAAAAGTGATTCGCTACTGAAGAAGTTTCCTGAGGAAACAGCACAACAACTGGCAAGAGTCCAAATGATGATGAAAATGCGTGCCGCTGGTGTTACACCACCGGGTGGAGGCGCGCAAAGTGGAGAGCAAAAGCAACCACCTCAAAGACCTGACGGCGCGCAAGGGGAACGCCGAGGCGTTGGAATGGGACAAGGTGGAATGCGCGGCGGGGACATCAACGAAATGATAAACGGGTTTCCGACCATTACGGTTGGAGATTTGAAAGCGGGCGATATGATTGCGGTATCAAGCCCGAAAGGAAAGAATCCAAACAATTTAACAGCTATTAAATTATTGGCGGGCGTTGAGCCCTTCTTAACAGCTCCGCAGACGCCTACGGGACGTTCGGGGGCACGAGGCAGAGGCTCCGTAGAAGGCGGGCTAACAATTCCGGGACTTGACGGACCCGATTTCTAGAAAAAATTATATTTAATTAAGTTATAAAATAATCGAGGGAATAATGAAATTCATAAAATCATCTTTGATCGCAGGAGTATTGTGTTTTGTTGCGACTGCATCCATATTCGCACAACAGGCGGGCACCATCAGCGGAGACGTAGTAGATAGTTTTGGCGGAGCGGTAATTGGCGCATCCGTCATCGTATCCGATGCAGCGGGGAAAGAGAAAAACACCGTTTCAGACAATGGTGGTCGTTTTAGAATAAACGGTCTCGCACCTGGTAAATATACCGTAAAGGTATCATCCGATAATTTTGCCCAGTTTGAAGCAGCGGACGTCGACGTCAAGAGCGGGGGTAACAACCTGCTTAACGTTGTTTTAACTGTCGAAGCCGTCAGCGAGGAAGTAGAAGTCACGAATGACGGGCAGGTAAATACGGATTCGGACAACAATGCGAGCGCGCTTATACTAAAGGAAGAGCAACTCGATGCACTTCCCGATGATCCTGATGATCTTGAAGCTGCGCTCCAGGCCTTGGCCGGAGGTGGTGCAGGCCCGAATGGTGGACAGATCTACATTGACGGCTTTTCCGGCGGCAGTCTTCCGCCGAAAGAAGCGATCCGGGAGATTCGTATCAATCGCGATCCATTTTCGGCTGAATTTGATCGTATGGGATTTGGCAGGATCGAAGTTTTGACTAAGCCGGGCGCATTAAAATTTAGCGGGCAGGCATTCTTTAACTTTAACGATGATATGTTTAACGCGAGAAATCCTTTCTCGGTAAATAAGGCTGATAGCCAATCGAAATCTTACGGCGGATATATTAGCGGCCCGATTGCAAAAAATAAAGCATCCTTTTCCCTCGGTATAGATAATCGTGACAATACTCAGGGTACGAGCGTTAACGCGACTGTGGTGGATTCTAGTTTTAATATAGTTCCTTTTCAGCAGGAGTTCACCCGACCGTCTAAGCGTTTTTCTGTTAATCCCCGACTCGATTATCAGATCAACGATAAAAACACTCTAGTTGCTCGCTATGAGTATGAGAAAAGTTCAAGAAACGATTTCGGAGGCGGATTTTCACTGCCATCACGCGGCACTCAAACGTCAAGTTCGCAAAACACGCTTCAATTGACCGAAACTGCGATCTTGAATGCGAAGACCGTAAATGAGACCCGCTTTCAATATCGTTACGAAAACAGCGAAGTGACAGGGGACAATACGATTCCCGCGATAAACGTGCTTGATGGGTTTTTTGGCGGAGGCGCGACTACGGGATTAAATTACGATCGGGAAAAAAGTTGGCAGCTGCAAAATTATACGATTACTTCTTTTGGTAAAAATTCCGAACACGCTATCAAATTTGGTATTCAAATTGACGGGAAAACGCTCGAAGACCGAACTGAGTCAAATTATGCCGGAACATTTACTTTTGCTGGATTTACTCCGTCGACGCCAAGCGTTTACGATCTTAACGGCGACGGGAGAATTTCTTCGATAGAACAATATCGTGCAAAACTTCTAGGTGTGACTGATCCGCTTTTCAACCCGAGTCAGTTTAGTATTACGACTGGAAATCCGCTCGCTGACATTTCGCAATATGAATTCGGGGCCTTTTACAAAGATGATTGGCGTATCAATCCGGGGTTGACGGTTAGTTATGGATTGCGTTATGAAAATCAAACTAATATAAATGACAGCCTAAACTTTGCGCCAAGGCTTTCGTTTGCATATTCTCCGGGAGCCGGAAAAGCGAGCGCACCTAAAACCGTTTTTCGTGGCGGAGCAGGGATTTTTTATACCCGGTTTAGCGAGAATCTTACACTTCAGGCGTTGCGTTTGGATGGAACCCGACAGCAGCAGTTTATTGTTTCCGGTACCGATCCGGTTCTTTCTCAATCGATATTTAGCCTAAATGGTGTAACGAATGTCCCGACTGCCGATCAATTATCAGCGATAGCACCCTTGACTAGTACGCCGAGGGTGCTTTCGTCTGATCTTCAGGCTCCGTATACAGTTCAAGGTGCTCTGAGCGTCGAAAGGCAATTGCCGGGTCGCTCGACGCTTTCCGTTTACTATACTTTTTCGCGAAATCTGCATTTGATTCGTTCTAGGAATATCAATGCGCCGGTTTGCCCTCCCGGGTTTGCTTGCCCGACTTCCGATCCTGTTGCGCTTCAGGCGTTGAGACCCGACACTACACAGGGAAATATCTATCAATATGAATCGAGCGGTTACGCGACGGATCAACGATTAATTTTCCGCTTTTCGACACTCTTCAATAAGAACTTTACTATGTTTGCGAATTACTTTCTTGGCAAATCCAAGAGTAATTCCGATGGTGCGTTTCCGGCATATAGTTATGATATTTCGGATGAATACTCGGATTCATCGCGAGACGTGCGTCATATGTTTTTTCTTGTCGGCTCATTTAGCGTACCTTACGGATTCAGTGTCAGACCATTTATAATTGCACGTTCGGGAAGCCCATTTGATATCACCGCCGGACGAGATTTGAATGGCGATTCGATCTTCAATGATCGGGCAACCTTTGGTCAACTCGCGGACGCGTGTTTGCAAAAGGGAATTACTTCCTCATGGTGTAATGTCGGTGGTAATGACCCTAGCGACGTGCTGCCAAGAAACTACGCTCGCGGACCGGGATCGCTAACCGTGAATCTGAGTATCGATAGAAGTTTCGGATTCGGGAAATCTTCGACGCCGGCCGCTTCAACTCAAGCAGATCAGGGCGGGGACGGACGTGGTCGAGGCGGTCGAGGCGGACATCGCGGCGGAGGAGGTGGTGGATTTGGCGGCAGCACCGAACGATCGCCTTACAATCTGAGTTTTGGCGTTCGGATCAATAATATTTTTAATACTAATAATGTTAACAATCCGATCGGAAACATACTTTCACCTCAGTTTGGTCAATCGACAAGTTCTCAAGGCATGTTTGGTCGTGGTGGAAACGGTGGTGCCAGAACGGTCGAATTTAGTACTCGTTTCCGCTGGTAATTTAATGAAACGAAGCCAAGGTTGGCGGAGGCATTTTGCTTTCGCCATTTTATTTTGTACTTTTGATTACGTGAGAAACATTTGGAGTATTTCGCGCATCTGATCCGGAAAATGGAAATGAGAAAATATATGAAAAAAGTTATAACTGTTCTTTTCGTTTTATTGTTTGCGGTGACGGGGTTTAGTAGGGAAATGTCGGCAGACGATCTTGCCGAAGCTGTTTTTGCGGCCCATGGCGGGACCAAATTCAGAGAAATGAAAACCCTTGTAGTGCGAGGCAATGCGGATGTAACCGCATCCGTTATGAATCAAGCGATTCCGGTGACATTTGTAACGATTTTCTCAGGAGACAGATACCGTTTGGAAATCGACAACCCATTCCAGCCTCTCAAACAAGTTTTTGATGGTGAGCGAACGGAAAGCTCCGTAAAAAACGGGTTCACATTTCCGCCGATTAATCGGCTGGGGTTGCCGCTTTTGCAGCGTTTGGGTGAGGAAGGTTTTGTCGTTTCCGCACTCAGCGATAAAAAGAAGAATGGATTTCGAATCACGTCTCCGGAAGGGTATTTCACAGACTTTTATATAAACTCGAAAACGAACCTGATAAAGGGTTATGATGCGAGCTATGTCGTAAATAATCAGAACGTCACAACCACCGTTGAAATCGGTAAATACGAAGATAAGGACGGCATTTTTCTGCCGAAGAAATACGACCAACGATTCGATTTGGGGCAAATGACGGTTTATGCGGCATTTAACGCAAAAGAGATTTTGGTCAACACGGAAATTGACGATGCGATTTTTAAATTGAATTAGACCTTTCTCTTTTCTTAATATCGCATACGACTACACGGTTAAAATCTCCTGCTCTTTCGATTTTGCAAGTGAATCGATTTTTCCTATATATTCATTTGTTAATTTCTGAACTTCGTCCAAACCGATGTGCTCATTATCCTCAGAAATTTCTTTTTCGTTGAGCATTTTCTTTAATTCATTTTTCGAATTTTGACGAACGTTTCTAACCGCAATTCTGTGTTCTTCCGCAATTTCGTTTACTTGTTTCGCAAGTTGCTGACGCCTTTCCTCATTCAAAGGCGGTATCGGAAGACGGATCACTTTTCCATCATTTGACGGGTTGATTCCGAGATTAGCGGCATTGATAGCTTTTTCAATCGCCTCGATCTGGCTGCCGTCCCAAGGCTGAATCGTGAGAAGCTGCGGCTCCGGCACACTGACAGAAGCCATTTGATTAAGCGGTGTCATCGAGCCGTAGTACTCTACGATGATATTATCAAGCAAACTCGTACTCGCTCGTCCGGTTCTCACTGCGCCGAGCTTTCTCGCTAAATCTTCTGTAACCGCATCCATCTTGGGTATTGTTTCTCTAATTACAGCGTCTATGCCCATAATCTCCTCTCAATAAAGAATTAAACGGCTTGTGATTTGCCGTTTTTCGTAACAAGAGTGCCGATCGACAAATCACCATTAATCGCCTTCATTATATTGCCAGTTTCGTTCATATTAAAAACCAATATCGGCAGATCATTATCCATGCACAACGAAATCGCCGAAGTGTCCATCACCTTCAAGCGCTTTTCCAACACTTCCTGAAATGAAATTTTATCAAATCGAGTCGCTTGCGGGTTAGTAACCGGGTCATCCGAATAGATTCCGTCGACCTTCGTGCCCTTCATTATAACATCGGCTTTTATTTCTAGCGCACGGAGTGCAGCCGCCGAATCTGTCGTAAAATAGGGATTTCCCGTTCCGGCTCCGAATAGCACAACTCGCCCCTTTTCAAGATGTCGAATCGCACGTCTTCTAATAAACGGTTCCGCGAGCTGTGGAATATCAATCGCGGACAAAACGCGAGTGAACACATCACACTTTTCAAGTGCGTCCTGCAAAACAACTGCATTCATAACTGTCGCGAGCATCCCAATGTAATCTGCACTTCCGCGATCCATATTCCCCGCGGATTTCGAAACTCCGCGAAAAATATTTCCGCCGCCCACAACAATGGCGATTTCCACGCCTAAAATGTAAATTTCCTTTATTTCTTCGGCTACCGACTTCGCAACTTTTGTATCAATACCATAATTTTGGTCGCCCATTAAGGCTTCACCCGAAAGTTTTAGCAAAACTCTTTTATATCCAGGTTTTTTCATAAGTTGACCAAGCGGGCTAAGTAAGAAACTTTGAGCAGATCAAAATCTAATCTGCTCAAATTCCGAAATTACTTTCCGACCATCGAGGCGACTTCGCTGGCGAAATCATCCTGACGTTTTTCAATTCCTTCACCCATCTTATATCGAGTGAAGCGGCGAATCGTGATATTTTCTTTAATCGCAGAGATTTTTTCCGTGACGAGGTCGCCAATCGTCTTTGACGGATCTTTTACAAATGGCTGCTCAAGAAGGACAATTTCCTCGTAAAATTTGTTCAAACGACCTTCGATAATTTTATTTAAAACTTCATCGGGTTTACTCGCATTCTTCTCATCATTCTTGAGTTGATCCATCAGAATCGAACTCTCTTTGCTTATTTCCTGTTCCGGAACGTCTTCGCGTTTTACGTATTTCGGGTCAACCGCTGCAATATGCATTGCAATGTCTTTGACAAGCGTCTGAAATTCGTCCCCGCGGGCAACGAAATCGCTTTCGCAGTTCACTTCGACCATCACGCCGACCTTTCCGCCCATATGAATATATGAACCGACCGCGCCTTCTGCAGTTACACGCCCTGCTTTTTTGCCGGCTGTCGCCATACCTTTCTTTCGTAAAAGCTCAATCGCCTGCTCAACATTTCCATCCGCTTCGACCAGCGCATTTTTACAATCAACCATTCCCGCGCCTGTTTTTTCGCGAAGGTCTTTAATCATACTTGCTGTAATATCTGCCATAATTCTACTCCAATAAAAAATAATTTAAAAAAAACGTAGCCCGTGAATCAAGTTAAGAGCTACGCTTTATCAACTTAAAATATGGTGCTTTTAACTTGCCAGTGCTTCGGTTTTGTCCTCCGACACAGGCGAGGTTTCATCTTTTGCGCTAACCGCCGCCGCATCCGAAGCTTCACCTGCTTTGGTCACCGGTTCTGAAGCCTTAGACTCTTCGACCTTAGGTGCCTCTGTTTTTTCTTCAGTTTTCGCTGCTTCCTCACTCGGCTTCTCGATCGGGGTTGGATTTGGCGCGGGTGCCTCTGCAGCTTTCTCTTCCGTTACTTCCTTGCTTTTCTCCGGTTCCGCCTTGGCTTCGGCAGTGTTCACAGAAGTTTTCGCCGCAATTTCAGTTGCTTGTTCGCCTTCGTCATCGGCTTCCGTCATCTCTGACATACCTTCAGCTACAACATTTTGGGCTTCCAGGATTGAGTCAGCAATACGCGATGTGAAGAGCCGAATTGCACGCAGCGCGTCGTCGTTTCCTGGAATTACGTAATCCACCCCGTCGGGCGAGCAATTTGTGTCAACGACAGCAACAACCGGAATATTCAGGCGGTTTGCTTCTTTGATAGCAATGTCTTCTTTTCGAACGTCGATAACAAAAAGAAGATCGGGCAAGCCATTCATATCTTTAATGCCTGCGAGATTCTTCATCAGTTTTTCGTGATCGCGCTCAAGCTCGAGCCGTTCTTTCTTGGTGAGCAAATCCGCTCGCCCGTCTTCCTGCATCTCCTCAATATCTTTGAGACGCTTGATCGATTTTTGAACGGTTTTGAAGTTTGTCATCAACCCGCCGAGCCAACGATTGTTTACGTAATACTGGCTGCAGCGCTGAGCTTCTTCAACGATCGCATCCTGAGCCTGGCGTTTGGTCCCGACGAATAAAATTTTTGAATTTGGTTTTTCTGTTACAAAGTCTTCAACAAATGCGAGGGCATCCCGGAAAAGTTTTTGCGTTTTCTGAAGGTCGATAATATAAATGCCGTTGCGCTCGCCAAAAATGTAATCTTTCATTTTTGGGTTCCAACGACGTACTTGGTGACCAAAGTGAACTCCTGCCTCGAGAAGTTCTTTCATTGTTACTGTTGCCAAAGCTTAAATCTCCTGTCTTATTGGTTTATGTACTCGCCAAGGTTCTTATCAAATAACCAATAACCCCGGCAATGGATTTATTCGTAATTCGCACCACGCAATTCGCTTTGAGAGTTTTTCTTGCAGAATTACGTATCGCGTATAACGTATAACGTATAACGAAATTAACGTTTCGAGAACTGGAATCTTGCGCGCGCGCCCTTCTGACCATATTTCTTGCGCTCTTTTTTGCGCGGGTCACGAGTAACCAGACCGGCTTTTTTCAAGGTCGATCTCAGGTCGGTGTTGTATTCCAACAAAGCACGGGTAATTCCATGACGGACCGCTCCCGCTTGTCCTGAACTTCCGCCACCACCAACATTAACCAAAATATCGAAATTTCCTGTTGTTTCGGTTAAACGAAGAGGCTGATTGATAATCATTCTCAAAGCTTCATTTGGAAAATAGCTTTCGAAATCACGGCGATTTATGGTTATTTTTCCTTCGCCGGGACGCAAATAAACTCTTGCGACCGATGTCTTTCTGCGACCTGTTCCGTAATACTGTGTATCTGCCATATCTATATTCTTCTAAACTAAAACGTTTCGATTTCAACCGGTTTCGGGTCTTGAGCAGCATGCGGATGATCGGCTTCAGCATAAACTTTCAACTTCTTAAACATCGCTCTGCCTAGTTTAGTCTTTGGAACCATCCCTTTTACCGCGCTTTCAATAATGTGCTCAGGTCTCTCATCAAGCATCGTTCTCGCCGTCTTCGTCTTCAAACCGCCCGGATAACCCGAATGGCGGTAATATTTCTTCTGGTCAAGCTTTTCGCCTTTGAAAACGGCGTGACGCGCGTTGATCACAACTACATGATCACCCATGTCCAAAAATGGAGTCCATTCCGGCTTATTCTTTCCGGTAAGGATCTTTGCGATTTCAGTTGCTAATCTGCCGACCGTCTTGCCTTTTGCATCGACAACGAACCAACTGCGTTTTTCAGCCAAGTTTTTTCCACTTGGAAAATACGTACTCATAATAAATACTTACTCTATGTTAAGATTTTCGCCAAAATGCGAACGGTTAGAATATCTAAAAAGGTGGATATCGTCAAGTAAGGATCCGTACTAAAAATCGACTCCAAAACGCTTTCCGGCAAGCATCAAACCAAGCATCGTCTTGGCATCTTCGATCGATCCCTCAGAGATCATCTCAATAGCCTTCGGAAATGAGATTCTTTCTACTGAGAGAATTTCATCGTCATCGAGTTTTTGTTGTGTTTTCTTTAGGCCTGTCGCAAGAAATACATGCATCTTTTCGTCCAAAAAACCAGGGGAAACATAAAATTCGGTCAGTTTTTCCAGCTTCGAGGCACGATAACCAATTTCTTCCTCAACTTCTCTACATGCTGATTCCTCGGGCGTTTCGCCTTCTTCCAGAGTGCCGGCAGGCAATTCCAACAAGAATTTTCCCGCGGCGTGACGATATTGTCTGACTATACCAACTGTCTCATCTTCAAAAACCGGTACGATCACCGCACTTCCGTTATGTCGAATGATCTCGCGTTCGTATTCTTTTCCGTCCTCACGAATTGTTGATGAAACGAGGTTGAAAACTCGTCCATTATGAATTTCTCTTGTTGAGATTATTTCGGGTTTCATTTAATTATAAACTAATTTCCGTCCAAATATGCGCGAACGGTTTTCATATCTTCCCAAACTTCGCGCTTCTTTCTTGGATCCCGAAGCAAATATGCCGGGTGGAAAGTCGGCATCACTTTAACTCCAAAGTAATCTTTGAAACTTCCGCGGAGCTTTGTGATTCCAATTTTTGTATCCAGCAAATTCTGACAGGCTGTATTTCCCATAACAACGATCACTTTCGGGCGAACAACCGCTATTTCGCGAAGCAGAAAAGGTTTACAAACGTCGGCTTCTGCTTTTTCAGGCTGCCGGTTTCCCGGAGGACGGCATCGATTAATGTTTCCTATAAACACTTCGTCGCGGGTAAGATCAATTGCTTCGATAATCTTCGTAAGGAGTTTTCCCGCACGTCCGACAAAGGGCTCGCCTTGCTCATCTTCGTCGGCACCGGGAGCTTCGCCGATAAACATCAAATCAGCGTTTGGATTTCCGACACTGTTTACGACCTGAGAACGATTCTCGCACAACACACACCTATTGCAATCGGTGCCGATTGCTGCGCGAATCTCGGTGAGTGTCTCCTTTGATTCCGGAAGCGCGTCCGAAATATCACCGACAATTGTGTCTTTTAGTTTTGGTTCGCTCGACATAATTGGTTCTATTGTTTTTTCCACGGGTTCAATTTTTAGCGTAGACTTCCGCTCTTCAGTCGTCACTTTCATATCCGAGAGCCTCGCTTTGTCAAAAAGCTTCCGTCGCGTGTTTTCGCTTTTAACCTCCTCAACCTTCGCTTTTTCTGCGGGGGCGGCGATGGGAAATTCTTCATCCGGCACAAATCGTTGCCCCTGATCCTGCGAAATCTCGCCATTGTCCTGCACGGGTTTTTGATTAACGAGCACCTCCGGTAAATCGGCATCAATTCGGTCGATCCCAATTTCTGTAAAATAAACGAGATGTTCTTTTAC
>JBGTGX010000034.1:0-26639 GCA_041746475.1 Pyrinomonadaceae bacterium
GTTTGGCACCTCGATGTCGGCTCATCACATCCTGGGGCTGAAGAAGGTCCCAAGGGTTCGGCTGTTCGCCGATTAAAGTGGTACGTGAGCTGGGTTCAGAACGTCGCGAGACAGTTCGGTCCCTATCTGGTGTGGGCGCAGGAGAATTGAAGGAATCTGTCCTTAGTACGAGAGGACCGGGATGGACTGACCTCTAGTGTACGAGTTATCACGCCAGTGGTATTGCTCGGTAGCTATGTCGGGTATGGATAAACGCTGAATGCATCTAAGCGTGAAGCCGGACCTAAGATTAATTCTCCCAGTGAGACTCGTGGAAGACCACCACGTGATAGGCTGGAGATGTAAGTGCAGCAATGTATTTAGTTGACCAGTACTAATTGTCCCAAGGCTTGACCATAAAATTTGTTTGCGAGCAAATTTAATGACAGGCATACATATAATAAATTTGTGGAACATCTAAACTAAATTTCAATTTTTCCGGTGATTTTGTCGGTAGGGTCACACCCGTTCCCATCCCGAACACGGAAGTTAAGCCTACTGGAGCCGATGATATTGCATGGGAGACTGTGTGAGAAAGTAGGAAGTCGCCGGATTTACTTTTTGAAGCCCGTTCACGATAATCGTGAACGGGCTTTAAAACTTTTAAATCGAATTCAGTTTTGCATATATTGATTACGAATCCCGAAAATTTTGAAAAGTATTTTCGATTGCTATCTTATCTGGTTGCGACGTTTGGATCGCTTTCGCTATATTTCTCCGGCGGCGTCGGGGTGATCGTAGCATTCTTATTTATTAGCGTTTTGGTATTTTCTTGGTTCGTTGAGGATTCAAAATGGCAACTTTCCGGCCGAATCAGTACAATTTTGATAGTATTAACGATTCCGTTTTTCATCCTTGAATGGCGTTTTCAAATATTTGGTTTTGGGTCGGGTCGAGTCATAGCGGTGGACGGACTATCTAGGCTAATCCTTTTTTTATGCGCAATAAAATTGTTGCAGAAGAAGACCGATCGCGACTGGGTTTTTGTTTACATTATCTCGTTTTTCGAAGTCCTGCTATCCGCAGGGCTGACTATTAGCCCGCTTTTCCTGCTGTCGCTATTTGGATATTTGCTCTTTACAATAAGTGCAGTGATAGTGTTCGAAATTCGCAAAACTTCTCACGATGTTTTTTCTAAAGTTACTCGACAAGAACCTCTCAAATCAAACGTCTTAAAGCATCCATTTGCCGAGACGCCGGGTTTAGTAAGATTCCCAAGGGTTGCCGTAATATTCTTGTTTCTCATTACGCTGTTTGCGGTTCCGCTCTACTTTACGCTTCCGCGTGTTGGAGGAGCCGGTTTAGGAAGCGATCTGATGGGCGGCGGCAGTCAGATTACGGGATTTTCGGATTCCGTAAATTTAGGTGAGATTGGAAAACTCAAGCAGAGCCAGGAAACGGTGATGAGAGTTCGAATTGATGGAGTGGGCGCAAGCAAACTTTCGAAAATTTATTGGCGCGGCGTTGTTTTAGACAGTTTTGACAATGTCAGCTGGAATAAATCACAGTCGAGTCGAGTCGAAAGAATAATTCAAGGTTCGAACGGATTTTTCAATGTGAATTTTCCGAGACGAGTATCGACAAATGTTACACAAACGTTTTATTTGGAACCAATTGGAACTCCGGTTCTCTTTTCGTTATCGAAACCAATCTCCGTTCAGGGTAATTTTGAAATATTGAGGAAGGATCCTGACGACAGCTTAAGAGCTAATGGAATTGGCTTCGAAAGGTCCAATTATGTCGTGCGGTCTGATCCGTCACTTCCCGAACGCAAGAGGCTAGAGACCGATTCGGGAAATTATGAACTCGCCGGACAACGTTTTCTCCAGCTTCCGACGGATCTCGACCCGCGAATTCCAAAACTTGCCTCGGATGTCGTTGAACGGGCGGGCGCGAAAAATATGCATGAGGCAGCAGAGGCCATCGAGACGTTCTTACGCAACGAATACGGCTATTCTTTGGATATGAAAGCTGGTGGTTCGCAGCCTCTTGCAGATTTCTTATTTAACGTACGGGAAGGTCATTGCGAATATTTTTCTACAGCGATGGCGATTATGCTTCGGACGCGGGGAATCGCAACGCGTGTTGTTAATGGGTTTCAGCAGGGGGAATTCAATCAAACGGCAGGGGTTTATGTAGTTAAGCAAAAAGACGCCCACTCTTGGATTGAGGTATATTTTCCGGAAACAAATAGCTGGATAACTTTTGACCCGACGCCGAGCGAAGGGCGGTTTTCTGAAGCGGCGGCGTCTTCAATTATTGGAAGATTTAATAAGTATCTGGAAGCACTAGAGGCATTCTGGATCCAATATTTTGTCAGCTACGATTCTGTCGAACAGCGCTCGCTTTTTGAGAGAACACAAAATAGATTTTCGAACTATAAAGACGCGGGTGCGGGCTGGATTCAAAGCGCGCAGCGTCAGCTGGAGCTTTGGTGGGAACAGGTTCGAGGTGACCAGGGTGTACAAGTAAGCTTGCTTGCGGTCGGCAAAGCTGCCGGTTATTCTACGGCAGTTTTTACAGGGTTTCTTTTCTTAATATGGTTGTTTAGGCGAATCAAGCGGTTTGCACTGTGGCAACACATTTCCAAATGGCTAAAACGAAAGAATGGGGTTACAATCGTTGAGTTCTACGCAAGAATGCAAACGATTTTACAGCGCAAAGGATTATCACGATCTTTCGATCAAACCCCCCTTGAATTTGCGTTTAAGCTTGGGATTCCGGAAGCGGTCAAACTTACAAAAAAATATAATCAAGTTCGTTTTGGTGAAAAGGAATTATCACACGATGAATCAAATGAGATTGAGAAGTGGCTTGCAAGGTTGGCGGCGACCAAGGTAAACGATGAATAGGATTCGGACACAAACCGGTATCTTCTTTTTGGTTGGAGTGATATGCGCCGGAGCTTCCGCGTATTTTACGATGATTTCTTGTATTTTGGGTTAACACCGGAGACAGTTTTATTCAGCGATGATTTATCACCCATAGTCTATGGATTGAGATACACTACCATAAAGTTTCTTTTGTTGGGTTAGCCGGTTGGCTGGTTTCTATTTGTTTTTTATTGTTGGAAAAAGAGTTAGGCGGGAAAAGTAATGAAAAAAGTCGGTTTTGTCAGCCTTGGATGTCCGAAAAACCTCGTTGATTCTGAGGTGATGATGGGACAGCTAAAGGATGCTGGCTATGAAATTACCAATGATTCGAGCGATGCGGAAACGATCGTCGTGAATACGTGCGGTTTTATTGAATCTGCGAAAGAGGAATCGATCGAAGCGATTCTCGAAGCTACTAAAATGAAGGCGGATGGAAAAGCGAAGCGGGTTGTCGTTGCCGGATGCCTTGTCGAACGTTATCGGGATGATCTGATGAAGGAACTCCCGGATGTCGATGCTTTTATTGGAACGAATCAATTGGATCGAATTATTGATGCAACCGAAAAGGACAGAAAGGATTTTCAGGAAATCGAACTTACGCCAATCGGTAATAAGACCGCGACATATCTTTACGATGAATACACACCAAGACTTCGTGCGACAGAATCACATACTGCATTCATCAAAATTGCCGAGGGATGTGATCGCCCCTGTGCATTTTGTTCGATTCCTTCGATGCGGGGTTCGTTTCGCTCTAGGCGTTTTGGTTCGATAATGAAAGAAGCGCAGCATTTAGCGGATCAAGGTGTAAAAGAATTAGTTTTGATCGCACAGGATTCATCGCGGTACGGAGAAGATTTGGGTGACATTGACGGACTCGCGATTCTCATTAATGAACTTTGTACGATAAGTAAAATCGAATGGGTTCGTGTAATGTACACATATCCTACACATATCTCGGACGGGTTTTTGCAAGCGATTGCAAACAATAAGAAAGCGGTGAAATATCTCGATATGCCTCTTCAACATGCTTCGCGGAATATGCTCAAGGCAATGAAACGAGGTGGAACGCGGGTGAGTTTGGAAAGGCTGATTAAACGCGTCCGTGATGCCGTTCCCGAAATTGCTATACGTACAACCTTTATCGTTGGCTATCCCGGCGAAACTGAAGAAGATTTTGACGAACTAGTGAAATTCGTTCAGAATTGTAAATTTGATAATGTCGGAGTCTTTACGTATTCCGATGAAGAGGGAACTCCCGCTTACGATCTGCCTAATAAAGTCCCGTTCAAAGTCGCCGAAAAACGCCGTAAAACACTAATGAAGGCACAAGCCAAAATTTCCAAGAAAAACAACAAGAAAAAAGTCGGCAAAACTTACAAAGTTATGTTCGAAGGCGTTTCCGACCAATCCGAACTTTTATGGCAGGGACGCTTAGAAGGGCAAGCACGCGAAATTGACGGACAAATTTTAATAAACGACGCTCCCGAAAATTTCCTGCCGATCAGCGGAAAACTCGTCAACGTAAAAATCACCGAAGCACATAATTATGATTTAGTGGGAGAGATTGTATAATTCTTTAAATGTCCAAACATCTCAGGTATACTGCAAAAGAATCTCATTTCTGTCGAAACTTTTTACTAAACTGAAATACCGTTGTTTGACAAAACTTCCAAAAGCGGAACTTTGTATGTTTTACCGTCAGGAGCGGTCATGGCAGGCACCCTTGCCCGGGTTAACGCTGTATTAAGATAGCCATCCCAAAGCGTTTGTTTACCTGAAGTTCTCCCGTGATTAGTTTGAGCAAAACTATCATATAAATCCTGAAGAGGTTGTGCAATTCCTTGATAACGTGCAAGAATACCTCTTATAGCAGTAGCGACATCATTAGAGGAAGACATTCTAGCATTTTTCAATTGCATCATTTCGATAAACATATCACGGGCAAGCAGTGCGACTATTTCATAATGACCTTGCTCATGTTTAAGAAGGCGTGTCTGTTCAGTCGCAGGTTTCGTCCTTACGGATGACAAAACCCAACTCCGAGACGAATCAAAAGTTATATTAACAATTAGTGTATCCGCTAAATTCCAAACGGTTGAACCGCCCGAAATCTCAGAAGCCGTTCCCGCACCTGTTGGGTTCATTCCGACATGTGCTTCCGCCCACATATTATTAGGATTTGATGTAGGCTGCTGTCCTCTAAAGTCATTCCAAGTTAATTTTCGCGTTAATCCATTTAATCTCGATGGCATATTAAACCTCCTATAAAATCATAGACGGTATTAAACAGGTTGTTTGCCTTGAAAAAAGTATGATGGAGTGAAATTTTTATAATAATCTAATAGCCGCAACTTGATCGAGTTCTTTTTCCATCGTGAAAACTTTTCTAAATTTATTATGTCAAAGTTCAAAGAAATAGCAGAAGTTTCCCCATCTATTGAAGAACAACAACTTGAAAAGCAACAAAATGAAAATAAAACATTTTTTGATTATTTTTCAATTGGATTTACTACCTGCGGAGTCGGATATTTGCCGCTTGCTCCCGGAACTTGGGGTTCGATTGTCGGCGTCGCTATATTTCTCGGTTATCGTATATTGCACAAAAATGCCCATTTGACGTTGCTCGACGCCGGGTGGGTTTTCCAACAATATACCGCGTTTCTATATGCCGTCACGGGGATTTTATTGGCCGCATTTTGTTTAGCGGGAATCTGGGCTTCGGCCCGAGCGGTCAAACTATTTAATTCAAAAGATCCGCAAAAGATTGTTGTCGATGAAGTGATGGGACAATTGATCGTGTTTGCTTTTGTACCTTTTGAGATCGATCGTTGGTTGGTTGTCGCGGGGTTTGTTTTGTTTCGAATTTTCGATATTTGGAAGCCATATCCGGTGAGAGCGGTGGAAAAATTGCCAAATGGAATGGGTGTCTGCGCTGATGACATTGTTGCCGGTGTTTACGGTGGAATTTCTCTGGCGATTATTTACGCGATTAGTTTGAGTTTTTGAATTGTTTCGGGCAGAATCTCCCCGCCAACAAGAAAATGGTAGGGCGTGCAGGGATCGAACCTGCGACCCACGGATTAAGAGTCCGTTGCTCTACCAACTGAGCTAACACCCCCCATAACCTGTTGGATTATAGCAACAACGCCGATCAAAGTCCAAAAAGTTTACTTCCGCAAAATGGGTTTCGTTTTTCCTGTTCTGTATTTGGAAAACGAACTTTAAACAGAGAAAATAAAGGGAATGAAAGAATGTGGAAAATGCGGAATTTGTTACGCCGACGAAGTCGAATTGTGTCCGCAGGATCAATCTAAAATTCGAATCAGTTTGCCAGGCGAACAACTCCTTGCAGGAAGATATTTTCTGACGCGGCGTTTAGGGCGCGGTGCAATGGGGCAGGTGTATTTAGCAAAAGATAAAAACCTCGGCACACGGGAAGTCGCGGTTAAGACGGTCAGACAGGATATTCTCAATAGTGAGGATTTAGCCGAAGGAGAAGCGATTGCGCGTTTCGAGCGTGAAGCGATGTCCGCGGCGTCAATTCGGCATCCTCACATCGTCGATGTTACCGATTTTGGCGAAACTGAAGACGGCGTGTTTTTTCTCGTAATGGAATATGTCGAGGGAGAGAGTCTGCACAGACTTCTAAGGCGCGAGGGTACGCTACCGATCAAAAGGGCAATTAAGATTCTCAGACAAATCGCAGATGGTGTCGAAGCAGCTCACGAGGAAGGAATCCTTCATCGGGATCTGAAGCCGGCAAACATCTTTATTACGCAAAAGGGCAAAAATAAAGACGCGTTTATAAAAGTCGGCGATTTTGGTTTGGCGAAAATCGTAAATCAAACGGTGACGGACACGGGCTCGGATGCAACGCCGTCATCGAGGGGAATAATAGGAACTCCCGAATTTATGGCGCCGGAGCAAATGCAGCCCGAGCTCGGTGTCGATGTAAGGGCGGATATTTATGCGCTAGGAACAATTGCTTACCTGATGCTCGGTGGTCGAACGCCCTTTACGGGAGATCTGATGGAACTTGTTATGCAAAAGGTTATACAAGATGCACCGCCACTTTCCGATTTGCGTTCGGACATCCCAAAAGATGTAGAAAGTGTGATAATGAGTGCGCTAGAGCGTGAACCCGACAATAGGATCGGTTCGGTTTCGGAATGGATCTTGGGCCTTGAGCAAGCAGCGGAAGATGTCGGAGATAAAGCGAAACCTGGCGTCGCAAAGCTTACGGTTTTAGCACCGGTCGGTGCAGAGGTTTATGTAGATGATGAAAGAAAAGGGAGCATCGGGCGGTCCGGACGGCTGGTTTTATCTACGGTTCCCGCCGGACAGCATGTACTAAGGGTCTCTCGAATCGGGGAGAGGGACGACGAACGCGTAATCGAAATCCGCGAAGGCGGTGACGAACAAGTAATTCAAGCTGAGCTAAAATCAAAACACGGCTCTCAAAGCCAGCCGACTTCGTCGCAGGGAATGGGGGGCAGCGGCGCTGCGAGTTCGCTGATGCCAGGAATCGTCGCGTGTAATCAATGCGGATCGAAATTCGCGGAAGGCGTTCAATTTTGCGGCCGTTGCGGAAACCGATCGTTTTCTTTGGTTAGCGAAGGCACCCAAAAATCGGGAACGGTTTGTCCCCGCTGCTCCTCAGATTTGGTGACAAATTCGAAATTTTGCGGACGGTGCGGTCTCAACACAAGTCAGACCGCCGGCGCTGCTATTCATCCGGTAAAGCCGATACCGCCCACCTCTTCGAACCAATCTACGGCAGGTTTTAATCAAAAAACGTGCGGCAACTGCGGATCTCAAGATGCTTCGAATGTGTAATTTTGCGGCCGTTGTGGTCGCAATGTCTGATAGTCTGATTCGGCGCCGATTTTGAATATAAACAATAATCAACTAGAATTTAATGACTGCTGTCGAGAGCGGTGGCTGAACTTGTGTATCGCTGTTATTTCACCTCTTTTTCTTGCAAACTGCAGTAAATTACTGATCGATGAAGATTTGTCCCCAGTGTAACAAAACCTACGACGATGAGACATTAAATTTCTGTCTCGACGATGGCTCTGTACTCAATCGTTCGACACATTCCGTACCCGCTGAGACGGTGGTTATGGAAGCACCTGACCTGACCGGCGCCCGTCAATCTCTAGGAACTCAGGCGTCGCCACAGGCGTGGGACAATTTACCTCCATCTCAACCTGCATCATCAGGCTCGAGATCGTGGCTTTGGGTGTTGGGAATCCTAGGTGCAGTTGTTTTTTTATGTGGCGGGGGATTTGTCGCGCTACTTGCTGTCGGCTCTTTTATCGATGATGAAGATCCGCCTACTGTGTCCGATACAAGCGAAACTCAACCAATCGAGGAAAAGGTTCCTAAAGACAGCAGAATTACGAAGGAAACGGTTGATTTGTCGAAATGGGATATCGAGGAGAATGATTACGTTAGTTCGAAAATTGAGGATGGGGAGCTCGTTTTGACTTCGAAGGAACGATATTATTACGTAATTCTAACCAAGGGAATAAAAACTTACGATGCTACCGTAAAACTCACTTTGAGAAATACGACGGGAGGTGCGGCGCCGTTAGGTTACGGGCTTGTAATACACAGTGAGCCGGTGTATGTGCTCGAAAAGGATTATGCGCTCTTGATCAGGTCGGATACCAGGCAATATCGGATCGTCAGGCATTCGCAAAAGCGGGAGCGGAATATCGTAAATTGGACTCGAACGTCCGCAATAAAAAGCGGCTCAGCGGTGAATGAACTCGAAGCTCGTGTAAATGGACGGGAAATGAGCTTTTATATCAATGGTGTATTCATTCGAACGGAAAAGGATTTCTCAACGTATCAGGATGGTGTTGCGGGAATTTACACAAGTGGAAACCTACCGATCGGTTTTTCGGAAATTGAATATAAGAAATGATTATCTCGGCGATTTGAAAATATGAGAGTTTGCCCGAAATGCAATGAATCCTACAATGATGAAAGTCTGAATTTCTGCCTCGCCGACGGAGAGCTATTGCTTGAAGTTGAGTCGCAGGACGCCCCCCCTACAATAATGATGGATTCCGCGCGCGTGACGCATGATGGGAACTGGGGCGCCGATCACGATCGGGGAACGTCGCAGCAAGATCCAGGTTTCGCGCAGAATCAGGTTTTCCCCCAGAATCAGCAGATCTACCAACAGCCTTTCGGGAGTCAGCAGATGATAATGCCACAGGCGAGTAAAGATCAACTTCTCCCAATGGTTTCCGTCGTTTCCGGCGTTGCGGGGTTTGTTCTTTCGTTGTGTTGCTATGCCGGATTGCTATTAGGTCCCGTAGCGCTGATCACAGGATTTATCGGAATGAAAAACGTGAACAGCAATCCTGATAAGTTCGACGGAAAAACTTTGGCAATTGTCGGAATGATAGCGGGCGGAATAGGCTTAGTAGCATCTTTGCTGATGCTGATATTTGCCGTTTTGATCAATCTCATAAATTAGGGAAATATAGATGCAAGTTATCCTTCGCGTAATCGCAGGACCACATACCGGTCGCATTTTCACGTTTGACGAGCACGATACATTTTTGATCGGACGAAGCGAATCTGCAAATTTTTGCCTACCTGAGGATCGTTTCTTTTCCCGAAACCACTGCTTGCTTGAAATAGCGCCGCCTCAAATTTTTCTTCGTGATCTAGGATCGACGAACGGAACTTATGTAAACGGATTACGTGTGGACGCGGTCCATTTAAAATCTGGAGACCGAATCCAAGGTGGAGAAACGGTCTTAGAAGTTGAAGTTCATTCCGATTCTCATCCTGAAAACGAAACTGATCGAGGTTTTCAAACGACGATTCCTTCCATAATTACCATCGAGTGTTTAAATTGTGGAACATTGTCAGAAGCAGAAGCGTCTCGTCCGGATTCAAAACTCTCTTTTTTATGCGAGAGCTGTCGTGCCGCGCTGAAACAAAATCCGCAGCCGATTCCGAATTATCAGATGATTCGTATCTTGGGACAGGGCGGAATGGGGAGCGTAATGCTGGCGCGTTCGATCAAGGATGGACGTGCCGTTGCGATCAAGACGCTGCTCCCCGAAGTTGCCGTTAGCGAACAGTCTCTTAAACGCTTTATGCGCGAGATCGAGGTTTCGGCAAGCTTGCAGCACCCGCATATCGTAAGTTACGTAGAGCACGGAACTCATAATGGGATCGTCTATTTGATCAGTGAATACGTTGGAGGCATGGACGCCTCAAAGCTTGCGAAGGAGCGGGGAGGAAAACTAAATTATCAGGAAGTTGTGAAAATAATCGAGCAGACTCTCGCGGCGCTCGAATTCGCTCACGGGCTTGGATTTATCCATCGCGACATAAAAGAGCAGAATATATTGGTTGATGGAAACTATCCGAATTATGTTTCAAAACTCACGGATTTCGGATTGGCAAAAAGCTACAAACAAACCGGAATGAGCGGTGTAACGATGGTCGGAGATGTCGCCGGAACGATTGCTTATATGCCGCCGGAGCAAGTTCGTGATTTTAAGGAGGTAAGACCACCATCGGATATTTACGCGACGGGAATGACCGCTTATTCTCTGCTTACGGGTTCGCATGCACTCAATATTTCTCCAAAAGCCGGGATATCGGAAACCGTTAAGGCGATTTTTGAAAAGCCCCTAATTCCCATAAATGCCAGAACGAGCGATGTACCGCCTCGGGTTGCGTTCGTTATCCAAAAAGCGCTTGAAAAAGAAGTGGAAGACCGTTGGAAATCTGCTGCCGAGATGCGCCAAGCACTCATTCAGTCGATAACGTGATTTCTTTGTTTGCGTGTACGCCAGATACTTTTCCATCAGCCCAAAGAAAATCTGTATGACTCACCGCAATTATTAAACCGATCCAAACCCATAAATGACGGGCATCTTCATAGGAGCCTGTGAGTCCCTGATATATAAATGCGCTCAAAAAGCCGATCCCAAGCGCACTCATTAGAGTCGTTTTTTTATCCGAAATACCGAATGGAAGACATTTCCGCAAAAAACAAAAGCAAATCCAACAAATCGCAAAGAACCCCGGAAGTCCTGCCTGCCCGAGCACGTTAAGCCACATTTGATGGGCATCTTCAAGCGATTCTAAACGACCGGATGGATTTTTATAAGATACGTTAGCTACATTCGTACCGATTCCTTTACCGGTAAGCGGATATTTCGAAAAAGTTTTTAAAGAATTCTGCCAGGCCAGCAATCGCGAAGATGGATCTAGATGTTTTTCAATCAACGGGACAACCACGTGAAACGTAGACGTGTCGCTTTGGATCGGCGTGAAAACGGTTGAAGCAAAAAATAAGACCGCAAAAACGATTCCTAGAACTAAACCAGTCGCTCCACGTCTATTTTTTCCGGTATGCCGCTTTGTCAACCAGAACCAAATTCCTAGGCTAAGAAGAATTCCACCGATTCCCGGCGAGATCGTAAATATACACGCGATTGAAAAAAGAGGTACTAACACGATCAATATACCTGTCTTGACCCAACCAAGCTTAATGGAAGCCAATATCACCATCAATCCAAGTGAGAAATAATTACAGAGCATGTTCGGATTGAAGAATGTGCTTTGGATTCGCGGATAATTTCCCGGAGGGAGAGTTCCGTAATGCGAAAGTGTGAAATTAAGCATCCAGAAATCACGGTCCGCATAGAACAGGATCAGCGAAAAGAGAGATACCGCAGCCGCAGCCGCAGTGGCGGCGATCCAAACGAAGAACACGTGCCTCAGATGCCGTGTCGATCGAACCAAGTTAGCCGTTAGAACCGCCATACCGGCCAAATAGATGATCGACAGATATTTGATCCCGCTTGTGTATGGAGTTTGTGATAATAGAGTAGATAAAAGCAGCGCGCCCAAATAAAATATCAGGACCCAAAAAGCCCCGTCCCACTTAAAACGCAGTTTTCTAAAAATTAAGAAAACCGACCAAAGCGAAAACGTCAAAAGGAACAACAGATCAGTGCCGACGATTCGATTGTTCAGCGCGAAAAAGTAAGGCTGCATAAAACCGATCGAGAAAACCAGGAGCAGAAAGGTAACCCAGACAATTTTTTCAGGAATTGAAAAAGGCTCGGGGGTTTTCGTATCTTCATCTATCATTCGGTATCGGTTTTGAAGGGTTAGAGCGTTTTGGTGATCTTGGAAAGTGACCTCGGCAAATCCGGATCCAGTCCCTTTGCTTCGGATAGCATCGCCACAAAAAGTTGACCGGGAATAATAAACGGAATCGGCGAAAGAAACTCATCTATTCCTCGGGGCATCACGATATTTCTTGAAGCAAGTTTTTCAATTTGGCGATCATTTGTGATCGTAAGGCTGTCTGCATTTAGCTTACGGAGTCGTTTGAGAAGCCGCATATTACTCGTTTTCGTGACACCTTTTGGCGCAAACATTATGATCGGAAAACGGCGTTCGACGATCGCGAGCGGTCCATGGAAAAAGTCTGCCGAGGAAAATCGCTCCGCGACTACATAGCAGGTTTCCATTAGCTTTAGCGCTAACTCAAAGGAATTACCGTAATTGAGTCCCCGGCCGACGACAACGCAGTTTTCCATAAAGACGTACCGCTCGGCGATTTCTTCTACCAGCGGGGCGAGTGCCAAAGCTTGATTAGCAAAGTCTGGAATCTTTGTCAGATCTGTCCGTTTTAATTCCGGCAGCAGCGCGTTCGCGAGAAGATAAAAATGGAGCATTTGTCCGGTATAAGTTTTTGTCGCCGCTACCGACTTTTCTTTTCCGGCATGTATGAGGAGTGTTTCGTCCACAATTTGGGTGATCTGCGAGCGGCTGTTGTTTGTAATGCCAAGAGTAAAGGCACCAAAACTTTTTGCGCTTTCAAGCACCTGATTGATATCAGATCCCTCGCCGGATTGAGATACGCCGACGACGAGAGCGCGATCGAGCCGCATCTTTGATTTATAGAGGGTGTAGACGGAGGGCGCCGCGAGAGAAACGGGAATCCCGCATTTCGTTTCGAGTAAATACCTTCCGAAAAGCGCTGCGTTATCCGAGCTTCCTCGTGCAACAAGGATGATCATATCTATGTCGCGATTGCGCAAGAATCGCCCGATTTTGTTTAGCTTTTTTTCTTCGGCTTTTATTGTCTTTTCTAAAACCGATGGCTGCTGCGCGATTTCCTTAAGCATTAGTGACATATTATTCCGTTGGTTCCTCAAAGGCTTCGGTCATTTTGTCCTCGATCTTTTTTTCAGTTTTTAGCTCTTCAATTATCGAATTAATTAACCCGCCGATCAGGATTACAAGTGCGGTCAGATATAACCACAACATTAGAATAATAACTGCACCGATTGAGCCGTACGTTCGATCATAAGTATTAAAATATGCGAGGTAAGTTTTTAAGCTATTCGAAAGAATAAGCCAGAGACCAATTCCAACTGTAGCGCCGGGGGTTATCCAAAACCACCTGAAAGGAATTCGGTTTGGCAAGAAATTATAAAGGAGCTCGAAAATCACTAACAACACAATAAGCGTTAACACCCACTGTAGCGCAACGAGATAAAAAGGAGCCGGCTCGTCTATTCCAACCCAACCGAGAATGATAGATGCAAATTTCCATCCGTAGAAAACCGCGCCGAGGGCCAGCGTGATCAAGACCGTAAGTATAAATGTAAAGGTGACCGAAAGCGATTTCGTTTTCCACCAGGCCCGGGTTTCCTTAAAATCATATGCGGAATTTAGTGCGATCCGTAAACTGTCAATGCCCGCCGACGCAGACCAGAGTGCGACAATAATTCCAAGTGTGAGTTTCCCGCCGGAACTGTTTTGCATCGTTTCCTCAATCGTGTTTCGCACGAGCTCGTAGGCAGAAATCGGCATTATTTGTTTCAAATAGAAGAATAATTCGAGCTTAAAGCTGCCGGAAGTTTCAAGGAAGATTGCAAATAAACTCACAAAGAAAAGCAGCAATGGGAAGATCGCAAACGAAAAATAAAACCCCACCTGCGCAGCGCTGCTAAAGATATCATCCTCAAAAGCTTTTTCGTAGAGTCTTACTAGAATTGTTTTAAGAGGTAAGTCAAACACGGATACAGTTTGCCACAGATTTAGTTATAAAAAGAAATCGTGCTTTCAGGAGACGCCTCTTTGTTCGAGTGAGTTTATATGAATTCTTTTTATGCCGGAGCAAATTTTATCACTATTTTGTACTTGAGATTCAAATTCGACAGTTTTTCGGCCGTGAAAAGTGAGAGTGGTTTTTCGATTTAACTTACGATTTACGATAGCTATGGATAACGTAAACTAAATCCGAAAAGTAGACAAATAGCAGACAAAAGATCCGCTTTGAAATGTTTCACCTTTTCGGCGGGTGCTATTTATCCGAGACGCCTTCAAAGTCGTAAGTTACAAAAAGATTTAAGGCTTTATCCTTAACCTCGGCGCGAACATCATTTATATTGGCCAGCAAATTTCCTCCGGTCGCATCAATCTTTAAATTGACGGATATCTGCTTCCCGTTGAGAATTTCGATCGGGTTTACATTTTGATTTAAAGCATTTTGTATAAGTGGCGTTACGGCCGCGGTGATAATAGGGGAAACGCCGTCCAGATTTACCGTGTCCACGTTTATAACGCCGAAAACCTTTTGCTTTTCCTTGTCAAAACGCAGTTCGAGATTTGCCCGCGACCAACCATTAAATTCAACGCAGTTTCCGAAAATATTTACATTTCCGGTAAAACCGAGCTGAGCGTCGATCTTTTTATCCTCGAAAAGTACAGCGGTTTGAACGTCACTTCCTTTTTCGAGAAGCTTAATTTCCCCTTCGCACGAGTTATTTTGGAGGGCAAATTTAGCAGAGCGAGGATCTTCATTTGCGTTTGAGCCAGCGATTTTTAAGGGATATGAAGGGGGATTCATATCCTTGAAAATCGTTTGTAATACGGAATTGAAGAATTCTTGCTTTAAAACGATCTGTGCCGTCCCGGAAGGAGAGCCGCCGGATTCCGGCGCTTTGATTAGTTCGCCCGGTTTTTCGATTGCCTGCGGGGCGCCGACAAACGAGTAGAATGTCAACAACCCGCCTACGATAGCGCCGAAAACCAAACCCAAAATAAATGTCAAAGCTTTTCCCATTTATCTAGTCTCCTCAGTTTGCTGCACCGGATTGCACTATTTGTTTGATAATTGAAGCTGCTGCACTGAAAATCAGGTTTATTTGATTTCGAATTTGCTCTTCATTTATTTTCTCAAAACCCTCCGGCTCCTTGAAGATATCCTCAGAAACCTGGGTTTTAATATCGGAGATTTCCGTAACGATTTTTAAGCCTTTAAAACCCTGCACCGTGCCAGCCCTCGATTCGGAAATGACCTCGGTTTTAAGCGGTAAACCCGTTTCCTTATCGACATAAAAGTAGGATTCAGTTTCTACTTCGCCGGCTTTAGTTTTTGTGTCTGTAGTTGCCTTATAAACGTATTTAATCGCATCTCTACCTTTGTACTTTTCTTCGCCGGCTTTTTCGAGGCCTTTTATCTGTTTTGCGCGGTCTATAATCTGCCCCGGAGTCATAAGACTTCGGACTTCGAAACCCAACCCATCTTTATTGAGCTCTGCATATTGTTTCCTTTCCGGTAGAATGACCAAATTCTTGCCGCCGGTTTCGAGATAAACAACCCTCTGGCCATTTGGCATTGAAAATTCCATTCGCTTATCTGCGCCGTCACGAGCAACCTTCGCTGCGAGTCCCGGTAAGCTCGCTTTATTATCGCCACCCACTGCTTCAAAATTTAGATTGACTTTAGCTTCATATTTATCCGGCTCGGTCGCTTCAATCGTTGAAGTCGTCGTGTCAGAAGTGCTTTCCGCGTTGTCATTGCCAGTGCTATTTGAATTCGCGTTTTCGTTAATACCGTTTTCGTTATTTCCGGAGTTGACGTTAACAGATGTAGTGGTTGTTGTATCGCAACCGAACATAAAAAGGCTTAAGCAAAACATTGCAGCGTAAACCCATCCGTAAGATTTTAGTATTGTATTCATTATTATCCTCAATTTTTTATTCTGTGCTTTGATTTTAGATTAAATTATGAAATAAGTTAAGCGATTTCCAATTTTGCAAACTTTTCGATCAGCTTTTTCTGCCCAAAACCCGGAAAGCTTACTGTGAGTTTTGCCGCATCGCCGGAGCCTTCGCGTCTCAGCACCAGCCCCTTTCCATATTTTGCATGGCGAACATGTGTTCCCGGAAGGAACTTTCCTTTGGGTGTGGCCGGTCCCTCCGATCGATCTTTTGACGCAAATTCTTTGAGCTTTTCAAATCCTGATTTCTCGGGTGGTGCAGGAGCTGAATCATGGTCGGAATTCGAGAGTGCTTTTTTATTATTAAAAAACTCGGCGATTGCGTCGGCGTTGTTGTAAGTTTTTCCGGCATAGGTCGAACGCTTTTTCGGTTCATGGTTTTCACCTTTCAAAGCCTTCGCCGTGTATTTGTTGTCTTCCACGGTCGAGCTTTTTGCAAATGAAAGCCAGGAATTTCCGCGAGAAACATCCTCAAGTAATTCGAAGGGAAGTTCGTTTAGAAACTGAGATGGCTCGGCAGCCATTTCCTCACCGTAGACGCGGCGTCGGGTCGCGTGAGTAACATAAAGCGTTTTCTCGGCGCGCGTAATCGCAACATATGCGAGGCGACGTTCTTCTTCGAGTTCTTTTGGATCGTTGATACTTCTCGCGTGGGGGAATATTCCATCTTCGAGTCCGACGAGGAAAACTACAGGAAACTCAAGCCCTTTAGCAGCATGGACCGTCATCAACGTGACGGGAGAACTGCTGTCAAATTTATCCGTATCGGAGGAAAGCGCAGCGTGATCAATAAAGTCTCTCAATCCGCTTTCTTCCTCCTTATCATAATCGACCGCGGCATTTACTAGTTCTTCGAGGTTGGCGAGCCGAGCTTGTGATTCGTCAGAATTCTCAGCCTGCAGCATTAACGAGTACCCGGTTTTCTCGATGGCCGCTATCACAACGTCCGACACCGGCTTTTCGGTTTTTGATGCGTCCTCGATTTTCTTTCTTAATCCATCGACGATGCTTTTAAAAAGTAATAGTGATTTGCGTGCACGCGGGGTAATGTTTAGGGGTTGATCATAACCATTGCCAGTAATGATCTCGAGAGTTTCCCAGAGCGACAATCCAAAATCTCTTGCACGTAAAGAAAGCTCGTCGAGCGACGCTTTCCCGAGTCCGCGGGTTGGTGTATTTATAACCCTCAAAAGCGCTATGTCATCGGACGTATTCAATGCGAGCTTCAAATAAGCGACGATGTCGCGAACTTCAGCGCGTTCATAGAACGAAAAACCGCCAACGATGTTGTAGGGAATCCGCATCCTTCTAAGCGCTTCTTCAAAAACCCGAGACTGTGCGTTTGTCCGGTAAAGAACGGCAATTTTGTCGGAACGTTTAAGTCTTTGATGATCGTAAATTTTCGAACCAACGAAGCGGCCTTCGTTGTCGGAATCGAAAGCCTGAAAATAAATGAGCTTTTCACCCCCCGAATTTTCGGTCCAAAGCTTCTTTTCCTTGCGACCGATATTGTTGCTGATCACGGCATCCGCCGCATCAAGAATATTTTGCGTCGAGCGATAATTTTGCTCGAGTAAAACGGTTTTGGCTTTTGGAAAATGCTGCTCGAAATCCAAAATGTTGCGAATGTCTGCCTGTCTAAAGCCATATATGCTTTGCGCATCGTCACCGACGACACAAATGTTTTGTTGTTGCTCTGTTAGATATTTAACGAGTGCAAATTGGAGTGGATTCGTATCCTGATATTCGTCGATCAAAATATATTTAAATCGTTCATTATATTTTTCGCGAACCTTGCTGGATTTGCGTAATAGCTTGACGGTTTTGATGAGCAAATCATCAAAATCGAGTGCATTTGCGGTTTTCAGGCGCTTCAAATACATTTTATAGACGCTGGCAAATGCTGCCCTTCGCTCGTCCGTATATTCAACCTTAGACGCAAACATTTCATAATCTTCACCACGATTCTTTGAAGCGCTTATGGAATAAAGAATTTGCCGCGGCGGAATAGTTTTCGGATCGAGGCCTAAATCTTTAACACAGGCTTTTAGGACCCTTTGCGAATCATCTGTGTCATAAATCGTGAACGACTTTTTATAACCTTCGTCGAGTGCTTCGATATCCTCACGAAGTATCCTGACACAAAGGCTGTGAAATGTTGAAATCAATGGAGCTGAGGGAAGTTGTTGCCCTCTCAGAAGTTCGCTTACACGTTCGCGCATCTCGCCGGCCGCTTTATTTGTAAACGTAACCGCCAATATGTTGCGCGGTGCGATCCCCTTTTTCGAGATCAAATGCGCGATTCGAACGGTAATTACACGGGTCTTACCGGAGCCGGCTCCCGCCAAAATGAGCAATGGACCTTCGGTTGTTTCAACCGCTTCGAGCTGTTTTGAGTTTAATGAAGATAAAATTTCCATTTACTTTATAAGTGCCTGAATTTCCCGAAATTTCTCGTGTTTAGAATCCTTCATCAATTCAAACAATGCCATTTCAACACAAGCCGCAATTGCTCCGCTACCCTTCATTTTATCGAGTCCGGTCTGTAAGTTTCGTGCCGATCTCGATCCGACTCCATCTTCCAAAATGTGAACGTCAAAGCCCTCATTTAGCAAATCATGGGTAGTTTGATTTACGCAAATATGAGCTTCCAGTCCGCATAGAAGCACCTGCTTAGTATTTGTAGCGTTAAGTTTTTCAATAAATTCATTTGCGCCGCACGAACTAAACGCTGTTTTCTCTATAAAGTGAAAATGACCCGGCAGGACATCTAGAATTTCTTTTGCGGTTTTGCCAAGGCCTTTTGGATATTGTTCGGTGACAATGATCGGCAGATTTAGAATCTGAAAGCCGCTAATAGCATTTGCGATATTTTTGGCGATTAATTCAAAATCGGCAATAGTTTCACGAAACGCTTCCTGAAAATCGACCACAACGAGTGCGGTTTTATCTTTGTCTAAAAGTTTTGGATGCGGCATTATTCAAGTTTTCGTTTTGAGGTTTTCAATTTTGTCCTGTTTACGAGCCTTTTGCTGAGCATCCTTTTCCTTGTAATAAGTCTTGAAAAAGGCGTAAGTAGCACCGGCACAAAGAATCAGAATCAAAATCATCATTCCCGCGATAAAATAAATTTCACCTAAAACACTGTTCGACATAACTTCCTCTATTTTTCACTGGGGAGGCGCGCGATTTCGTTATCGATTTGAGATTTGTCCAAATCTTCGCCCATAGTCCATTTTAGCAGCGGCGGAGTCATTAGAGTTGGGATCATTACATTAATACGATTGCGCTAAATGTATCGGGGCTTTTGACCGGCACCTGAACACCTTCAGCGTTTTCAAGGGTTAACCCGGCACCGACACATGCGAAAAACAGGACGACCTCGCCTCTCGAAACCATCACAATATCAACCGCTTTTTGTTGATCTTGGGACGCCGATCAGGACCGTCGGATCGAGCCCGTGCCCCCCGCCCTGAGCGGCGAAAACGCTATGTCACAACATTTATAGGATAAATGCGCCTAAGACTAAGTGTCGTTTGCGTCTCATAATACGAATAAAGGGTTACTGAATAATGAGTCATCGAGCGAAAATTTTCAACGACCGCGGATTGATTCCGCCGTTAAATACTTTTCAAACCAATTGGAAAAGATTGATTTAGCGGTAAAATACATTTATCGTTTCTATTACGATTTCGACACAACAAGGAGCGGAACATTGATTTCAGAAAACGAACAAACGGGTATCGAATCCGTTTTGCATGAGGACCGGATTTTTGAGCCGCCGGCGGAGTTTGCTGCAAATGCAGATATAAAGAGTTTCGCGGAATATGAAGAAATTTATAACGAGTCCGAAAAAGACCCGGTGGCTTTCTGGGAATCCGTTGCGGAAAATATTCATTGGTTTAAAAAATGGGACATTGCCCTCGAATGGAACGAACCGCATGCAAAATGGTTTATCGGGGGAACAACCAACGTTTCTTATAATTGCCTGGATAGACATCTCGAAACCTGGCGGAAAAATAAGGCGGCCATAATCTGGGAAGGCGAACCGGGCGAAATTCGTACGATCACGTATCTCCAGCTTCATCGAGAAGTTTCAAAGTTTGCAAATGCTCTTAAAGATTTGGCAATTGAAAAAGGAGACCGCGTTGCGATATATATGCCGATGGTTCCGGAAGCGGCGATCGCGATGCTCGCCTGCGCAAGAATTGGTGCAACTCATACCGTTATTTTTGGCGGATTTTCTGCAGATTCGATTTCAGATCGAGTAAATGATTGCCAATGCAAGGCCATAATTACTGCCGATGGCGGATACCGGCGCGGCAATGTTTTAGAGCTGAAAAAGACAGTCGACGAAGCCGTCGAAAATTGTCCAAGCGTCGAAAATGTGGTTGTGTTGGAAAGAACAAAAACAGAAGTTGATATGAAAGCGGGGCGCGATCATTGGTGGCATGATCTTATGAAAACGGCCTCCGATGATTGCCCGGCTGAAGAACTTGATTCGGAGCATCCGCTGTTTATTCTTTACACTTCAGGAACCACCGGAAGACCAAAAGGTATTTTGCATACAACAGGCGGCTATTTGACGGGTGTATTTATCACGAGCAAATGGGTTTTTGATCTAAAGGATGAAGACATTTACTGGTGTACGGCTGACGTCGGCTGGGTAACGGGACACTCATATATCGTGTATGGTCCGATGGCCAATGGCGCGACCGTTATGATGTATGAAGGAGCGCCGAACTACCCGGATTTCGACCGTTTTTGGGATATTATCGAACGCCATAAGATCACTACTCTTTACACCGCACCGACAGCTATTCGGGCTTTTTTAAAATGGGGCGACGCGCATCCAAACAAACACGATTTGTCGTCTTTACGGCTTCTGGGTTCGGTCGGCGAGCCAATAAATCCCGAGGCGTGGATGTGGTATCACAGAGTGATCGGCGGCGGACGTTGCCCGATCGTCGATACCTGGTGGCAGACGGAAACGGGCGCGATCATGATAACTCCGCTCCCGGGGGCGACTCCAACTGTTCCCGGCACTGCCACGCGGCCATTTCCCGGAATTCTGGTTGATATTCAAGATAAAAAAGGGAATTCTCAGCCGACGAATCAAGGCGGTTTTCTAGTAATTACACACCCTTTTCCTTCGATGCTCCGCACAATATGGGGTGACGACGAAAGGTATAAAAAGCAATATTGGTCCGATATCCCAAATGCATATTTCTCGGGCGACGGCGCAAGGCGGGATGAGCGAGGCTATTATTGGATAATGGGGCGGGTCGATGACGTTATAAATGTTTCCGGACATCGGCTCGGCACGGCTGAGATCGAATCGGCACTCGTCTCGCATGAAGCCGTTGCCGAAGCGGCCGTAATTGGACGTCCTGACGAAATAAAGGGGCAAGCAATTGCGGCTTTTATCACGCTTGAAGGCCAACACTCAGAAACACCGGAGCTAAAAGAAGAATTGCGGGCGCATGTTGCGAAAGAGATCGGGGCGCTCGCGAAACCGGACGACATTAGATTCACAGATTCGCTTCCGAAAACCAGAAGCGGAAAAATCATGCGGCGGCTGCTGCGTGAGCTTGCATCGACCGGCGAGGTTGCCGGAGATGTTACAACTCTCGAAGATCTTTCCGTTTTGGAAAAACTGCGTGAAGAAGAATGATTGAAGTTCAGATGAGATCTGATAAAAAAAGAAATGAGAGGCGTTTTCACGTATTAGCCGACCGCGAAGATGAAAACTGGAACGATCGGCGAAATGATAACAATTGAATTCGTCGGTCAAGATTTTTCGTTGATAGAAACTAAAATATAGGGGGATTGAGAAAAATCGATGGATACAGGAATGCGAAGAGTAGTTTATCGTGCGGCGTATTTCTCGTTAGTAATAACCTTTTTTGCGGTCGGCATAAATGCGCAGCAGGTGAGAGCGAGCCAGAAAGCGGCAGTTTCACAGCGAGTCGCAAATACGGATATCTCCATCGAATATAGTCGTCCTAGCGCGAAGGGAAGAGTGCTCTTCGGGGAAAAAGGGATCATAAAATACTCGGAAATATGGATGCCCGGTGCAAATGAAGCGAGTAATATCAAATTCAGCCGGGATGTTTTGTTGAACGGACGACCAATCAAAGCCGGAAGATATAGCTTTTGGGTGATTCCTGAGGAAAAAAAATGGACGGTTATTTTAAGCTCGGACTGGGATCAATGGCACACGTCTTATCCCGGCAGAGATGAAGACGCGATGAGGTTTGATGTCAACACCAAAGAAGGAGCGCATATGGAACTGCTTACATTTTATTTCCCGGCGGTTACTGCAAATTCTGCCGTAATCAACCTTCATTGGGGAACCGTCATCATACCCTTTGAAATTAAACTGGCCGAAACCGGCTAACTGAGAAAAAGAGTCTTGTGTAAAAGAAGTTTTATGAAAGTTTCCCCAAAAATCATTTCAATGATTTTCCTCGCTGCGTTCTATTTTACGGCGGTTTCACCTATTCGCGCCGCCGATGATTGGATCCGTGTTAAAAGCAAAAACTTCGAGCTGATCGGGAACGCGAGTGAGAAAAATATCGACGATGTCGCGATAAAACTCGAACAATTCCGCGTTGTGTTCGGAAAGCTTTTTTCGCAAATGAAACTAACTTCACCGGTTCCGACCACGGTAATAGTTTTTAAGAACGATCAGGATTTTGACGCGTATCGTTCGAGCAAGTGGGCGGGCGGTTACTTTTTGTCCTCCGAAGACAAGAATTACATTGTGCTCCCGCTTGGCGCGGATCGCGACGATACGTATTCCATAATTTTCCATGAATACGTACACTATCTTGTCATCAGTAATTTTGGCAGGAACAGAATTGCACCCTGGTTTAATGAAGGGATCGCGGAATATTACGACAAGTTTCAAATCGTTGATGATCAGACATTTTCCGTAGGTGGGATCAGTAAAAGACATCTTCAGACGCTTAGAAGCAGTCCGCTGATTCCTTTTAAGGAATTTTTCTCAACCGATCACGCAACACTGCAGAATAAAGGAAACCACGGGGCCAGCATCTTCTATGCTCAATCGTGGGCGTTTATTCACTATCTGATTCACGGAAGCAACGGAAAACGCGCCGCGCAGTTTGGTAAGTTTATGACGCTGACCCTCAATGGTGAGCCTTCTGATTTGGCCTTTCAGCAAGCCTTTAACACGGATTATTCAATTCTTGAAAATGAACTGAAATTTTATATTGCCAAACCCCAGCTGATAACGCCGACGATCGTGCGTCTCGAAGAAAAATTAACATTTGACGGTCAATTGGAAATGAGTCGTCTGAGCAGCGCCGATTCTAAGGCGTATATGGGCGATCTCGTTTATAGAGGCGGCGACCGTGTTCGCGGTGAGATGTTGCTCAATGGAGCTCTTGCCCTCGACCCCGATTCCGGCTTGGCAAATACTGCTCTGGGAATAATGCGGATCCACCAGAACCGGCTGGAAGAAGCGGTCGAGTTTCTCGAAAAGGCTGTTAAAACTAAGCCAAACGATTACAGCGTTTATTATTATTATGCATATGCGCTCGGCAAAGATGGCGCGTATTCTTCTCAAACCGCTGCAAAGATCAAAGCAGCCGCATTTAAGGCGATTGAGCTCAATCCCAATTTTGCCCCAACATATGACATTATCGTAAACGTCAGTCTCGAACAAAATGAGGATCTGGACGCGGCGATACGCTATGCAAGGAAAGGAATCGCGCTTGATCGTGACGAACAAAGTTTTAAATTGAATCTTGCTAATCTTTATATTCGAAAAAAAGATATCGCAAACGCAAGCTCAATAATCGAATCCGTGCTTAAGTCTGCAAAAAAACCCGAAATTCTCACTTATGCAAAACAACTGAAAGAGAGCATCAGCGAGATTGAAACTCAAAATGCCTATGGATACGCCGTTCCGGAGGACGATGGTCCCCCGATAACACTCAAACGCGTGGACGTCTCGGGTGGGCTAACTTTTGAAGAGATAGAACGTTTGAAACTGGAAGCTGAGATCAAAGGTATCAATCAGGCGTTACGAAAACTATCGGTAAATGAAGCACGTGTACTTGGTCACCTCACTTCAATTGGCTGTGAAGGAAAAATAATTAAATATTTTGTGACAACGCGCCGAGGAAATCTCGTCTTTCGAAGTGAAGGTTTTGGCTCGATCAAATTTAACACCTACAATGTCGATACCGGTGATTTAAGGCTAGGTTGTGATCTTGTAAAAACGCCATTTTTTGGAGTAATAACGTATAAACCGGACGCGGGAAAAACGTCAAAAACCGGATTCCTCGTGCGAATCGAGTTTGTGCCCGAGTATTTTAAATTTATCGAAAATTGATCTGCGATTGCTTCTACCTGACCGATCAATAGCCAATTCAGGATGCACCGCGGTGCTCACGTACTTCCCCGAGTTTCGAGAGATTCTCAATCATCTAGCCTTTTCAAATTAGAATGTGTTATTAAGACGTTTTTAAACTTCGGCGAATCTCTCCACGGGTCGAGATCAAAATCGAATTTCAGATTGCAATAAAATATATTCGGGTCATCTTCTTCTTTCTCTCTTTTTAACCATTCGAGAGTTTTTGTTTTCGATTGTGTTGGTCTGTGCTTGTGATTCAATGCCGTAAATGAGCAGGCACGCGAGTCTAAACTTAAATTCAGCTTCGCCAAGGTCCTTGCCGGGCGTTCAAATAAATAAGGGCAGTCATTACGATTGCCCTAACTTGTTGATTCTAATGGTACACCCGGCATGATTCGAACATGCGACCCTCTGATTCGAAGTCAGATACTCTATCCAGCTGAGCTACGGGTGCACAACTATACAGAATTTTAATTGGATGCCCAAAGATTTGCAAACTGAAAGCAAGAAGAGTCGATAGAAATAATCCTACGACACTTCTTTCTCAAATGATTCAACATTTTATTCGTTTAGCTCACCACGACTCGGCGGTTTCGGAAGCGCGTTCTTACCCGTGTCGTCTTCTCCTGTTGCACTAAGCATTTCTTTGATCGCTCCGACGGTCGACAGAACGTTTGAGGTTTCCGTCGGCATAAAGATGACTTTAGAATTCTGCGAACGTGTCATGTCTCGCAGGGAATCGATATAGCGGTTTGTGATCAGATAATTGGCGGTTTGCTCTGTTCCGCCTATCGATCCGGCGATTTGCTTGATCGCGGTTGCTTCTGCGTCAGCCGCCTTCAAACGCGCCTGGGCTGCACCTTCCGCTTCAAGGATGGCGGATTGTTTTTGACCTTCAGCTCGCATGATCGATGCTTGTTTTTCACCATCGGCGCGCGCGATGGCTGCCTGCTTATCTCCTTCGGCCTGTAAAACCAATGCCCGGCGATTTCGTTCCGCCGTCATTTGTTTTTCCATAGTAATTCGCACGTCTTCCGGCGGGTTAATATTTTTTACATCGACGCGTGTAACTTTAACGCCCCATTTATCAGTCGCTTCATCGAGAATTATCTGGAGTTTGCTATTTATTTGGTCGCGCGAAGAAAGCGTTGAGTCTAAATCCATTTCACCCATTACGGCTCTCATCCCGGTAATTGTCAGCTGAACTAAACCGCCAACCAGATCCGCCACTTCATAGACGGCTTTTGCCGGATCGGTGATCTGCCAATATACAACAGAGTCAACGTTGATCGTTACGTTGTCCCTCGTAATTACGGGCTGCGGGGGAAGATCGATGTATTGTTCACGCAAATCGATAAACGTCTGTCCCGGGCGATTGTTTGTCCAGAAAACGGCTCGCGGCGCTTCAAAAAACGGCACGATAATGTTGAGTCCGCTTGCGGCAACGCGGCTAAATCTGCCGAAACGCTCGATAAGCAAAACTGAAGATTGCGGTACGATCTTTATTGTTTTCCAAGCGATGGTTAAAAGGGCAATACCCAAAAACCCGAGAAAGAACAAGCCCAAGAGGCCTAGCTCAATTTGAAATAGAAGTACGGATGCGAACATTTTTTATCCTCCGAGAAAATCTGATTTGCTATTTTTTCTAGTATATACGATTTCCGTGGAAAGTTTTAGGTGGATGAAATTGAAGGCGTTGGAAAAATACCTATAATCAACCTCTATGAGCGTAACTTTTTCCGATATTGATGATGCGCGGAAGGTACTCGAAGGGGTAATTATCAAAACCCCTATTCTTCCCGACAACAAACTTACACAGCAAACAAGAGTCGAAATACATCTTAAGGCGGAATGTTTGCAGCGAAGCGGGTCGTTTAAGATTCGCGGCGCGTACAATAAGATCTCACGCCTTTCTGAATCCGAAAAGAAACGCGGGGTAATTGCTGCCTCTGCCGGAAATCACGCGCAGGGCGTCGCGCTTGCGGCTACCCTTCACGATATTAAATCAACGATCGTCGTTCCTGAATACGCACCGCTGACGAAAGTAAACGCAACGCGAAATTTCGGCGGGGAAGTTATTCTGCAAGGAGCCGGGTTTGACGAAGCGGTTGCATATTCGCGCGAGCTACAAAAGGAACACGGATTCACATATGTCCATGCTTTTGAGGACGCACTCGTTATCGCCGGCCAAGGCACGATTGGAATCGAGATCGCCGAACAACTTCCACAGACCACGGTAATAGTTGTTCCGATCGGAGGAGGCGGCAT
>JBGTGX010000035.1:0-3034 GCA_041746475.1 Pyrinomonadaceae bacterium
AATAATCTTGAAGCCCACAAACGACTGCAAGATAAATTGAAATACTTGATGAATAATCAGCGTAAATGCGACATTCACGGCGGGAATTGCCATACGGGGCTTTTTTCGAGAAATCTGTATCTTGGTCAACAGATTCCGCTCGCCGGAGTCGCTCATCAAAACGGCACGATTCGTTTTGGAAATGATCCGGCAACCTCGGCGTTGGACAAAAATTGCAAGGCTCACGAAATAGACAATCTTTACGTCGTTGACGGAAGTTTCTTCCCATCGAGTTCGGCGGTTAATCCGGCGTTAACGATTATGGCGAATGCTTTGCGGGTTGGCGAACATTTGTTGGAGAGAATGGCTTAGAGGGGAAGAAGGAAGACACGGAGACACGGATACGGAGAGACGGAGATAAGGTGGAGTTTAGTGAGAAATATATTGTTTTCTGAAAGTAAAATGAGATATCAGATTCCGTTTGGTTGGCTGGTGATTGGCGTCCTATTGTTTTTGACTAATTGGGCATCGGTTCAGGGGCAGACTATTTCCCCGTCTCCTCGTCTCCCGGGCTCCGTTTCTTATGTAGAATCTGTCGGTTTTACCGTTTCAGATATGGACAAGGCGATTGATTTTTATACGAGAATTTTGCCGTTCGAAAAGGTTTCTGACACGGACGTTTTTGGTTCCGATATTGAGCACTTAACGGGAGTATTCGGAGCAAGAATCCGCGTTGTTAGGTTTAAATTGGGAGATGAAATTCTCGAACTAACGGAATACTTAACGCAGCAGGGAAGACCTATCCCTGTTGATTCGCGAAGTAATGACCTTTGGTTTCAGCATATAGCGATAATCGTATCGGATATGGATAGGGCTTATCAGCACTTACGAAAAAATAAAGTCCGCCACGCTTCAACCGCACCACAAAAGTTACCTGAATATATCAAAGCCGCCGCCGGAATCGAGGCGTTTTATTTTAAAGATTTTGACAACCACATATTGGAAATACTGGCTTTTCCGCCGGATAAGGGAGCGAAAAAGTGGCACGATCTGGCAAAAGACAAAAACAAACTTTTTCTCGGTATTGACCATACGGCAATCGCCATCGGCGATACCGACGCAAGTTTGAGATTTTATCGTGATTCGCTGGGAATGGAGGTTGCAGGAAACAGCGAAAATTATGGAACGGAACAAGAACATTTGAACAATGTTTTTGGTGCGAAATTGTTAATAACGGGATTAAAAACAAAAGAAGCGGGGATCGCAGTTGAATTCCTTCAATATCTTGCACCAACCGATGGAAAATCCTTTCCAAAAGACACGCGAAGCAGTGATCTATGGCATTGGCAGATCAGTTTTGTTTCAAAAAACAACGATAGTTTGCTGAATCTATTAATTCAAAGGAAATTTGATTTTGTTTCGACGGGCTTAGTTTCATTTGACACAGACAAACTCGGATTCAAAAATGCGATGCTCGTTCGGGATACGGACGGACACGCGACGAGAATAATCGAAAGATAAGGTAGAAAATTATGAAAAATGAAAAAGTTTTTATTCCTATTTTATTAGGAACGAGCCGCAAAGATCGGAATAGTGAAAATGTTGCGAAATGGGTTTTTAAGAAAATGCACGAACGCGAAGAGATCGAATCGCAGTTTTTCGATGTCCGTGATTTTGACCTGCCGCGAAATCATTACGGAATGGAGATCAAAGACCAGTTTCCTGAATGGCGGGATGCGATCATCAGAGCCGACGGTTTGGTTATCGTCACGCCCGAATACAACCATGGATATCCCGGAACTCTTAAAAGCGTAATTGATCTGCTGCTACCCGAATATATACACAAAGCGGTAGCATTTGTCGGAGTATCGGCTGGGATGTGGGGCGGAACGCGGGTGATCGAATCGTGCGTTCCGATGGTCAGGGAGCTTGGTTTAGCCGTTACTTTCAGCGATTTAAATTTTCCGAAAGTGCAGGACAAATTTGATGCAGAGGGAAATATGCTGGATGAAACATATAAAGAACTTGTAAAAGGATTTCTTGATGAACTCGCCTGGATGAGCCGCACATTGCAATGGGGACGCCGGAATTTAGCTTCAAGATTTGACTAGAAACTTATGAAAACGAACAAACCCGTGGAAACATTTTTAGCTGATAACGGTACAGAGATAACCGCGGTTACGACCGAACAAATGCGGGAGGTTGACCGGATCGCGATCGAAGAAACGGGTCCGAACCTATTTCAGATGATGGAGAATGCCGGGCGTAATCTGGCATTGCTCGCGATCGAAAAACTCGGTGAAAATTGGAGAAACGCAAAAATTTTAGTTTTAGCGGGAACGGGCGGAAACGGCGGAGGCGGAATTTGCGCCGCACGGCATCTGGCGAATCGCGGGGCACGGGTCAAACTTTGCATAACGGACGCCGCAGATCTCGGCGAAGTCCCTTCGGTTCAGCGGCATATTTTTCAAAATACAAGCGGGACCGAAATAGCATTCGATAAGCTTGAAGATGAACCCGTTAGCCTAATACTGGATGCGATCATCGGCTATAGTTTGCGATCTGCTCCGTTTGGTCGACCGCAGGAAATGATCCGGTGGGCGAATAAGCAGGATGCTTTGAAGTTATCACTCGATGTACCGTCGGGAGTTGATTCGACAAGCGGCGACACTCCCGGGAATTTCGTTCAGGCTGATTACACAATGACGCTTGCGTTGCCAAAAACAGGTTTGTTGCCGAAATTATCGGGTCAGCTTTTTCTGGCGGATATTGGCATTCCGGCTGAAACATATTCGCGTTTGGACATCCGTTACCAAACGCCTTTTGATGAAAGATTTCGAATACCGATCAAAGCACAAAATTAGAGAGAGATATTATGAATGCAGAGAATACGCGTTTAGAAGAAACATTTTACAAAAAGAAAAACTGGAAATCTTGGGGACCATATTTGAGCGAAAGAGCATGGGGAACTGTCCGTGAAGATTATTCGCCGCACGGTTCGGCGTGGGATTATATGCCGCACGAACACTCCCGTTCCAAAGCATACCGCTGGAAT
>JBGTGX010000036.1:0-20547 GCA_041746475.1 Pyrinomonadaceae bacterium
TATTTGTCCCAGATAGCCATTTGAAAAACGGCTACGCTTTAGAAGGAGTACAAAATGGAAAATTGGACGGCAGAAAACATACCGAATCAAAAAGGGAGAGTTGCGATCGTAACGGGTTCGAGCAGCGGAATCGGTTTTGAAGCGGCAAGGGTTTTAGCCGGGAAAGGTGCGACCGTAGTTATTGCGGTGCGAAATTTGGACAAGGGCAAAGCGGCTGCGGAAAAAATTGACAAGGAATTCCAAGAAGCCGATTTGCATGTTCTACAGCTCGATCTGGCAAATTTGGAATCGATAAAAACATTCGCTGATACATTCAGAAATGAATATCCGCAGCTTGATCTGCTGATAATCAATGCGGGCGTGATGGTTCCGCCGTATTCAAAAACCAAAGATGGTTTTGAACTGCAGTTTGGTACCAACCACCTTGGTCATTTCGCTTTGACCGGGCGGCTTATCGATTTATCTATAAATACAAAGGACGCAAGAATCGTCAATGTTTCGAGCGGTGCTCATAAATACGGCAAGATAGATTTTGACGATATAAATTGGGAGAAGCGACAATATAGCGCCTGGAAGGCATACGGCACGAGCAAGATCGCGAATCTCTATTTCACTTACGAGCTCGATCGAAAGTTGAAGGAAAAGGGCTTGCATGTCATTACGACCGCCGCGCACCCTGGTTGGACGGCAACGGAGCTTCAAAGAAATTCCGGGCTTGCCGGGTTTCTAAATAATTTCTTTGCTCAGGAAGTAAGAATGGGAGCTTTACCGACCCTGCGTGCGGCTTTTGACCATGAGGCAAAAGGCGGCGAATATTTTGGTCCTGACGGAATAATGGAAATGCGCGGCAATCCTGTGCGAGTCGAGTCAAACGATCTGTCTCGAGACAAAGAAATTGCTGAGAAACTTTGGAATGTTTCGGAAGAATTGACGGGAGTTAAATTCGAATTTGAAAAACGAGCAGGCGTAGCGAGTTGAGGAATTTGGCACCGCTGCAATAGGTTGACGCAAACGCGACAGAGTTTTATCATCTTAATTCGCGCCGGAGTGGCGAAATTGGTATACGCACTAGACTCAAAATCTAGCGGGCATTAGCCCATGTCGGTTCGAGTCCGACCTCCGGCACCAGAGATTTTATAAAGGCGGCAAAAGTAAAAAGGGAAACCTCTCGTGCTTTTGTCTTTTTTATTTTCGCACCGCTTTTACGATATGCATATCTCCGAATTCGATTACGATCTACCCGAAAAACTTATCGCACAAGATCCTCTCACCCAACGGGCGACCTCAAGAATGCTTGTCGCGAATCGTGGAAGTGCGACAAACAGCGATGAAATGTTTGGTGATTTTCCTCGTTATCTGAAACCGGGCGATTTAGTAGTTCTAAACAACACAAAAGTTTTTCCTGCGAGGCTTTTCGGAAAAAGCGATACTGGCGCGAAGATAGAGTTGTTCTTGATCCGTGAGATCGAGGATCATATTTGGGAAGCACTGGCGCGTCCCGGAAGGCGTTTGAAAACGGGAAAGCGGATTATTTTTGGTGAGAAGCTTTCGGCAAAGGTAATCCGAAACAACGACGCGGGAAGATTTGAGGTCCGCTTTGATTTTGAAGGAGATTTCGATGAGATCCTGGACGAGATCGGTCAAACGCCGCTTCCGCCGTATATCAAACGCGAAGCCGGCGATTTGGATTTGGATCGCGAACGCTATCAGACCGTATACGCAAAGAAACGCGGGGCGATCGCCGCTCCGACTGCCGGTTTGCACTTTACTCCGGAAGTCCTAGAACGAGTAACATCGGCGGGCGCTGAAATTGCGGAAATTACGCTGCATGTCGGTTACGGTACATTTGAACCGGTTCGCGTCGATGACCTGTCCGAGCACCGCGTTATGGACGAATATTTTGAGATTTCCGCTGAAGCGGCCGAATCTCTGAACAGAGCAAAGGCTGAGAATCGTAGAATCATCGCGATCGGAACGACGACGACGCGTGCGCTCGAGACATCACTATCGAAAAGCGATCAATTCGTTTCAGGACGGCAAACTGCGGATCTAACTATCACCCCCGGCTTTAAGTTTAACGCTGTAGACGGTTTGCTGACGAATTTTCATTTACCAAAATCATCGCTTTTGGTTTTGGTATCGACCTTTGGCGGCTATGACTTTATAATGAACACTTACAGGTATGCGGTTGGTGAGAATTATAGATTTTACAGCTACGGCGATTGTATGTTGATCTTATGATATTCTCTTTTGTAATTAATTAACTCTATGGCAGTAATGCAGAAAATCAAGGAGATCCTGCTTCCGGAAAATATTGAGGAGCCGACCGGATTTGCGGACGCGGCACCGACTCGTTACAAAGTTATCCCACTCAAGGAGAAGAACCTCGACGAAGTTTTGAAACTTAACCTGCGTTGTTTTCTTCACGGTGAAAATTACACAAAACAAACTTTTCAGCATCTTTTAACTGCCCCAAATATTCTTGGTTATCGCATTATTACAACGGATCGTGATATTGCGGGATTTATTTTTATCGCCGTCAACAATGAAAAGGTTGGGCATATTACAACGATCGGAGTCGCGCCCGAACATCGCAAGCGCGGCCTGGCAAAAAAACTCCTTCAACACGTCGAGAAGGCCTTAGCAAAGCGGAATTTCGATTCCGTTGTTTTAGAAGTCAGAGTAAGCAATTATATCGCGCAAAATCTATATCACCGGCTTGGATACACGATCATTCAAAAACTCACAAGCTATTATTCGGATGGAGAAGACGCATATATGATGTCTAAATCCCTTGTGTAAAATGCTTCTTCCAAAAATCTATCCCATCACCGACATAAAAATTTCCGGTCAAACACATGCCGAACAAGTAAGAAATCTTATTAAGGGCGGTGCCGCTTTTATCCAGCTTCGGGATAAGCATTCATCTTCCATTGAGTTTTTCGATTCGGCAAAAGAAGCCGTTGAGGAAGCCGCAGCGACGAAAACAAAAATTATTATCAATGATAGGGTTGATATCGCCCTCGCGGTGGGAGCCGCAGGTGTCCATTTAGGTCAGGATGATTTGCCTCCCGAACATGCCCGCGAAATCCTAGGCAAAGACGCAATAATCGGTTTTTCAACGCATTCTGAAGATCAAGCAATCCGTGCAATTGCGCTGCCGATCGATTACATAGCAATTGGTCCCGTTTTTCGAACAACAACTAAGGAAAATCCCGACGAATTGGTTGGAATCGAAGGAATTCGCGCGGTCAAAGCATCGATCGGGGGCTTTCCTCTTGTCGCCATCGGCGGAATAACTGAGGGGGAAATTCGGGAAATTCTATCTGCCGGTGCCGATTCCGTTGCGATGATCAGCGGGCTTCTTTCTGATCCGCAGCAGATAGCTGAAAGGTTTCAAGAGTGCACGAATCGCCAAACCTTGTAAACAATTCTAAACAATGTTAAAAATTTTCTTGCATTTTTCTGCTGGATAGTTGAGAATAGTATTTGTCTGATGTGACGCTTTCACCTGTCTACGTTACATGCCCCACCCTCTTATCAAATGCAAGGAGCTATTTCCAACCAATGAGTTTGCTTGATGTAACACCGCTTATTGAGCAGATGCTGCTCATTTCCGACAACATAAGTGACCTTAATTTCTCTGCCGGTCAAAAACCGCAAGTAGAAATTAGCGGAAGTCTTTTTTCCGCATCGCCACTTGGGCTAGGTAAAATGACAGCATATCAAACCGAGATGATTGCGATGTCGCTTTTACGTGACAATCCTGAGGCATCTGCCCAACTCGCAAAAACCGGTACCGCGGATCTGAGCTATAGCTTACCCGGTAGATGCAGATTTCGTGTAAATATTTTCCAGCAACGGGGTTCGTATTCGATCGTAATGCGTCTTATTCCTCATGAGATTCCGAGTTTTGAGTCGCTAAATGTTCCCGAGCAGCTCGGCGATATTAGCGATATGCGCAACGGGCTAGTACTCGTAACGGGTCCAACCGGATCGGGTAAAAGTTCTACCCTTGCGGCGGTCATTGACAAGATCAACTCAATGAAGAGCTACCATATAGTAACGAGTGAAGACCCGATCGAATTTCTTCATGCACACAAAAAATCTACCATTAATCAACGGGAAGTAGGATCGGACACGAAAACTTTTGCGTCCGCCTTGCGCGCAGCCTTGCGGCAAGCCCCGAAAGTAATTCTCGTTGGTGAGATGCGTGACCTTGAAACTACTGAGATCGCCCTCGAGGCTGCAGAAACAGGCCACTTGGTTTTGTCAACACTTCACACTATTGACGCTTCAAAAACGGTCGACCGGATAATTGGTTTGTATCCGAAAAACGAGGAAAAGGTCATTAGAAACCGGCTTGCTCAGACTTTTCGCTATATCGTTTCTCAACGACTCATTCCGAAAGCAGACGGATCGGGACGTGTTCCTGCCGTTGAAATACTAAAAGCCAATCCTCGTACCCGCGAATATATTGAAAATGGAGAAAGCGAAGGAAAGACCTTACTTGATGCGATGCGAGACGGTTCTATCGATGGTATGCAGGATTTCGACACTGTTATTCGCGAGATGATCGCAAAAGAAACGGTGACACTTGAAGACGGATTGTCATACGCAACAAACCAAAACAACTTGATGCTGCAGCTCAAGGGTCTTGCTTCAACGGAAGATTACGTAAACGATCAAAAAAACTCGCAACAGCAGAAGGCCTCGGAAGCTCCAAAGACTCCGATGCCAGCGCCGCCGCCCCGCAATAATCAACCGGCTTCAGTTTTAGATATGCTTGAATAAGCAAACCAACAAAAAAATATGATTATTAGATGTGATAATTGTTCCGTTTCATTACAGCTTGATGAATCGAAAATACCGGGTAAGACCTTTACGGTTAAGTGTCCGCGCTGCCAGAATTTGATTCAGGTTAGGGTCGGTGAAAACGAAAAGGGATCTCCGACGGTTAGTCAATTGAAATCTAGCTCGCCCGCTCCTGCGGTTGAGGAAGGCTCCGAAGATTTTACGAAAAAAGAAGCCGAGGTACAGATCAATGGCGCGCTGCGATCTCTTCTGGCGGCTCTTCAAACCGAAGGCAAATCATTAGAGATGACAGATGAGACCGAGGTCAAACCACGAAGAGTTTTGATATGCCTTGGTTCGAAACGCGAAATTGTTGCGAAAACCCTAGTAAACGCAGGTTATAAAGTCTACGTTGCTCAAACGCCGGCTCAGGCAAATGAGCGTTTGCGCGAAGGTAAAACCGAAGTGCTTCTCTTTTCTCCGGATTTCGCAGCCGATTTTGGTGGCGCGGCAATACTTCAGCAAAAGCTCAACAGTATGCCGGCAGCCGATCGAAGGCGTCTTTTTCTGGCATCGATCGAAGTTGGCGGGGCTACTATGAATGCACACGAGGCGTTTCTCCGAAATCTAAATTTGATTGTCAATGCAGATGATGTTGAGCAGCTTCCCCTGATACTAAACCGCGCCCTGGATGATTTTAACGATCTTTATGTGTATTACAATCGCGCTGCCGGTGCTGAAGCTATCTAAATAGATTTATTAAATACTTGGTGAGGAGTCTGAAGAAATTCTTCGACGCCTCACCTTTTTTGTTGGTCTGAGAAAAAAATCCCTAGTTCGCTAACTCGGCAATACGATTTGTCAGCGAGCGGAAAATATCCCGGCCATCATTTGATCCGAGAAGCTCTTCACACGCTCGCTCGGGATGCGGCATCATTCCAAGAACGTTTCGGTTCCGATTGCAAATACCGGCGATGTTAGACCGCGAACCATTTGGGTTTGACGTTTCGATTGCGTCGCCATTTTTGTCGCAGTATCGAAAAACAATTTGACCGTTTTCTTCCAACTCGTAGAATGTCGAATCATCACAAACATAATTTCCTTCCGCGTGAGCGATCGGAATCGACAAGACTTTTCCATTTTCGAGTTCGTTGGTAAACGGAGTGTTCTTATTTTCAATTTTTATGTTTATATGTTTGCAGATAAAATGCAGCCCCGAATTTCGCATCAGTGCTCCCGGCAAAAGGCCACTTTCACATAAGATCTGAAAACCGTTGCAAATACCAAGAACGAATTTTCCCTCTTCTGCAAATTTCTTAACGGCTTTCATAACCGGTGAAAAACGCGCCAAGGCACCGGCACGCAGATAATCTCCGTAAGAAAATCCGCCGGGAACGATTACCGCGTCAAAACCGCTCAGATCCGTCTCTTTATGCCAGATAAAGTCAACCGGCTGCCCGACGTGCTTGGAAATCACGTGGTAAGCATCATGGTCGCAGTTTGAACCGGGGAAAACTATTACTCCAAATCTCATAATCTAATTTTTGTGTTGCTTTGAAGATTTCACGATATCCCGACCACCGAAAATCTAAATTTCTTAAGAAAAAATCACTGCCAAGACCAAATTAATGAACGAGTTTTACCTCGTAATCTTCAATTACCGGATTTGCAAGAATGTCTTTTGCGATCTTTTCAACCGTTTGCTGGGCTTCAGTTTCTGAAAGAGAAGAATCAAGCGCGATCTCAAAAAATTTGCCTTGCCTGATGTCGCCAATGTTCTCAATACCCAATAATTCGGTAGTGTGATGGATGGCTTTGCCCTGCGGATCAAGCACACTAGGTTTTAAAGTTACATACACTTTCGCTTTCATTCAATTTCCTCCAGGAATTACTGAAATAAATTTTAGATTCTTACGCAATTTCTTGTTTTAAGCAACGTCTTTATGATAAATTCACGGTACTTGTAGATTAAAACAGCTTCTGTATTAATGATTTTATAAATTAAGGAGATTCACGAAAATTATGGAAAACGAAAAATCTGCCCTTGGACTCGATGGAAACATCACGGCTCTGATCGGATATATTATCTGGATCGTTGCGCTAGTGCTTGTATTTATTGAGAAGGACAATAAATTTGTTAGATTCCACGCATTCCAATCAGTATTTTACGGCTTGGGCCTCGTTGTCGTATTTATTGGCTTATCGATTTTTACCGGAATACTTACAATGGTATCAAGCACCCTAGCGGGATTGTTTTCCCTTGTCTTTCTTCTTGTTTGGTTAGGCGCGATCGGCGGATTAATTTACCTTTGTATCAAAAGTTTTCAGGGTCAATGGGCAAAACTTCCAATAATTGGAAATATTGCTGAAAACATGGCGAATAAATAAACCTAATCAAAAACCCTTGCGAAAACTTTTCCGACATTTCGCAGGTAATGTTTAAGATCAAAAACGTGGGCAATTTCTTCTATAGAAAGATTTGAAGAAATGTCCGCGTCTTCCGTTACTAGCTGCCTGTAATCTCCTCCTTCGTCCCACACTTTCATCGCATTCCGTTGCGTCCACGAATACGCCTCTTCGCGGGAAATCCCTTTTTGCGTCAACGCAAGCATCAATTGTCCACTAAAAACCAAACCGCGGGTTTCATTGAGATTCTTGAGCATATTTTCGGGATGAACGACCAAACCATCCAGAAGGCTTGTAGTCTTTGCCAAGAGATAATCGAGTGTAACTGAAGAATCCGGCAAAACGACGCGCTCGGCAGATGAATGCGAAATATCGCGTTCGTGCCAAAGTGCAACATTCTCCAGCCCAACGATCGAATTTGCACGAACCGTTCGCGCCAAACCGCAGATTTTCTCCGACAAAATCGGATTCCTTTTATGAGGCATCGCTGAAGAACCCTTCTGTCCAACTTTAAATTTCTCTTGTGCTTCACGAACTTCGGTTCGCTGCCAGTGCCTTACCTGGAGCGCCATTTTTTCCAAACTTGATGCAATAATTCCAAGCGTGCACAAGTATTCGGCGTATCGATCTCTTTGAATCACCTGGGTTGAAATTGCTGCCGGTTTCAAGCCGAGTTTTTCGCAAACTCTTTCTTCCACGTCCGGATTCAAATGCGCAAACGCACCAACTGCGCCCGAGATTTTTCCGACTGCAATTTGTTCTTTTGCCCGCTCCAGGCGTTCGCGGTTTCGCCTAGTTTCTGCATACCAAAGTGCGAACGTCATTCCAAAAGCCGTCGGCTCAGCGTGGATGCCATGAGTTCTGCCAATTTGCGGAGTGTCCTGAAATTCATAAGCGCGTCGTTTTAAAACTTCCAAAAGGGCGTCTGTCTTGGCAAGTAAGAGATCACAGGTTTCTTTCAAAAGAAGTGCGTTTGCAGTATCGACAACATCCGACGAAGTCAAGCCATAATGAACAAAACGCGCAGATTCACCGATGTTTTCAGCGAGGTTTGTAGTAAAAGCAATTACATCGTGATCAGTAATTTTTTCGATCTCGTTGATTCGTTCGACAGTAAAGGCGGCTTTTGATTTGATCTCCTCAACAGCCGCGGCCGGAATCGTTCCATCTTCTGCGTGAACTTCGCAAACGGCGACCTCGACATCGAGCCATTTCTGAAATTTGTTATGAAGCTGCCAAACCGCGCCCATTTCGGGCAATGTATATCGTTCAATCATTCGTAAAAATTATCTCTAAACTTTTGAATAAGCCTTTCATTCTTCCTCATCTGTCTGCAAACTTACAACTGGATCGCCAAGAATATCTTCAATGTAAAGCATCTTTACGAGAACAATGAAAACCGCCAGAAGAGGTGTCGCCAAGATCAATCCCAAAGATCCAACCAACACTCCCAGGAAAATCTGAAAAAATATGGTCAAAACCGGCGGCAGCGAAACGGTTTCCCGCTCGATCATCGGTGTGATCAAATAACTTTCCACCATCTGTATACAAATATACAAAATCAAAACATATAATGCTTTTACAGGACTTTCAACTAATGCAAACAAAACGGCCGGAATAACCGCAATAATAGGACCGAAGTTTGGAATAAATGCAAGAAGTGCTGCGAAAATTCCCAACGATAAAGCCAGCGGAACACCAATAATACTTAATCCCGCCGTAGTTAAAACCCCTATTATCAACATTGAGAAAAATTTACCGACAAGCCACCAGCGAAGTGTTTCGCCGATCTCACCGACAACTGCTTTCATTCGCGCCCGTCTCGGGATCGGGAAAAGTTTTATTAACCCGTTGATATATGTTTGGGGTTCGCTCGCCAGATAAACTGATAAGAGAATTATTACAAGTACATTTGCGACGACACCAAAAGTCGTAGAAAAAATTCCCCCGACGCCCCTTAAGAATTCACTCGAAAGAAAGCTCTCGAAAATTTCTTCCCAGGCAGGAATTTGTTCGATGATCAGTTTTCCCCAAGTAAATTCCGAAGTTCTTTGACTAAATGTTTTTATTGCAACAGGCAGGAATTCTTGAAACGCCGCTAATTGTGCTGCGATTTTCGGCGCGAGAAACCCGATTCCCAAACCGAAAACAAACAAAAGGAATATGCTAACTAAAACGACTGCCAATCCTTCGGGAAGTTTTGTATAGCGGCTAACCGAATTCCCTAAACCACGAAAAAATACAGCTAAAAGAATTGCGGCAAATAGCAGAAAAATAACGTCGATCGCAAAATAGCAAAGCAACAGGGTTAACACCGCTAAGATTGCTGTGCCAATCCCTATGAGGGCATTTTTGCTAAATGACAGTGGTGTTTTATCTACGGAGGACATTTTATCGAACCTATTGATCGTCGGATTTTGGCCTATATTAATTTCTTATCGATCAACAACTCCGCATTTAATACGGCTGCACCTGCAGCCCCACGCAATGTATTATGGCTGAGCGAAACAAATCTGTAATCAAAGATATTATCAGGAAAAAGGCGTCCAACCGTTATAGACATTCCCTTATCGCGGTCACGATCAAGCCGCGGCTGTGGATGTGTAGGCTCGTCTGATACGTATATAAATTGCTTGGGTGAAGAATATAAATTGAGCGACGGAAAACTCGTCATAGCTTCTGCGATTTCTTCGAGTTGCGCCTTTTGTTTGAGGTTTACTCTAATCGAAGCGGTGTGCCCGTCGATCACGTTCACACGAAAACACTGTGCTGAAACAACAAAATCAGCTTTTTCAATCGATTCACCTTTCATCTTACCCAATATCTTTTGGGCTTCAGTTTCGGCTTTTGGCTCTTCACCGGCTATATAAGGTAAAACATTATCGACAATATCAAGACTCGCCACACCGGGAAATCCGGCGCCTGAAACTGCCTGAAGCGTCGTGACGATTACCGATTCGACTCCGAATTTTCGATCGATCGCAGCAAGCGGCGGAGCAAAGCTAACCACCGCGCAATTTGGATTCGTAATAATAACTCCTTGATCAACCCCGCGCGTCTGTTGCTGAACCTCAATGAGCGAACGGTGATCGGCGTTGATTTCCGGAATCAGAAGAGGAATATCCTCTTCCATTCGAAGTGCCGACGAATTACTGATCACGGGATACCCAACGCGCGCAAACTCCTGCTCGGTTTCCCGTGCTACCGCTCCGGGTAGACTCGAAAAAACCAGATCGCAGTCCAGATTCGGCTCGATCGCTTTAACCTCAATTTCCTTTACGTTTTCGGGCATCGGTGTCGGAAGTTTCCATGCGCATGCGTCACGGTAATTTTTTCCTGCCGATCTTTCCGAGGCAGCCAATGCGGTAATCTCAAACTGCGGATGGTTTTCGAGCAGCTGACAAAACCTTTGCCCAACGGTCCCGGTCGCACCCAATATTCCTACACGATATTTTTCCATAGAATTAATTATTTAAAGCGTCCTTCATTCTTTTCACGCCTTTCCGAATTTTTTCTTCACTCGCACAAAATGAAATTCTCAAAAACCCTTTTGCTTCATCACCAAATCCCGAGCCATTTACGGTAATCACACGATTTTGCAAAAATTTATTTACGAGATCCATTTCATCGCCAAGTTCCGAAATATCCAGCATTGAATAGAAAGCCCCTTCAGGCGAAACGGCTTTTAATCCAAGTTCTTCATCAATGAGTTTTACAAGCAAATCACGTCGGTTTTTATAAATCTCTCTGGCGTCGGCTTCCGCTTTTTTACCTTCCTCGGTCCAGTAAGCAAGCGCAGCTCGTTGGGTAATCGTAGAAGTGCAAACCGTGTTGTAGCCGTGAACAACAAGGGCTTTTTTGATAATTTCCGGCATTCCCAAAAGCCAACCCATGCGCCAGCCGGTCATCGACATATTTTTTGACAAGCCGCCGACGACCATTGTCTTTTCGTAATACTCCGAGATCGAAGCCGGTCGTTCCTTTGTAAAATAAAGCTCACGATAGATCTCATCAGAAACCGCGTAGATTCCGGTTCCTTCTAATATTCGTGCGATATCTTTCAAATCTTCACGCGACAGGCTTCTCCCTGTTGGGTTTGACGGGCTTAAAATAATTGCTGCGCGGGTTTTATCCGTGATCTGTTTTTCAAGTTCCGCCGCATCAAATCCGAACCCTTTTTCCTTCGGCAAACGATATAAAACCGTCTTCGCGTCGGCGAGTTTGTTTATAGCAGGATAGGCCGGAAAAGCAGGATTAGGAACCAAAACTTCATCGCCTGCCTCACATAATGTCATCAACGCGCAAAACAAAGCCTCATTTGAACCAACCGTTACAATGGCGTCATCTTTCGTTAAATTCAGATGCTCATATTCACCAACGATTTTTTCACGCAATTCCGGCAAACCGGCGTGGGATGTATAACCAAGCGGTTCTTCATCGATCACGCGTTTTGCTTCATTTCGAATACAATCCGGAGTCCTTAGATCCGGCTGTCCCAATCCAAAATTAATACTCCCCGGCAATGCACGGTCAAAAATCTGCCGTATGTTTGATTTCTGCATCCCCTGCAGACGTTTCGGCACTCGAAACTCTTCATTTTGCTGCATCGCTATTGTCATAAAACTTCATTTCAAGAATAAAAACAGGACTTACAGGATACCTTATTTCGACATCCTGTTCATCCTGTCTATTCTCGTAAATTTATCTTAGATAGTCTTCAAGCTGCGTCGAAGCATCGGTTTTTTCATCGCGATATTTCACAATGACGGGGGCGTAAAGCGAAAGACCGTTTTCCTTACCGAATCCCACGGTAATCTGACGCGAGCCCTGCACGACAACTGCCCCCGCCGGAATCTCCAGTGGGTTTTCGCCGTCGCTTTTAATGATGGTTTTATTCGGCAGATCAAAAACCGGAGTCGAACGCGTTAAGATCACACCCGATGCCAAAACCGCCCTTTCACGAACGATCGTTCCTTCATAAACGCCGGTATTTCCGCCGACGAGAACATCATCTTCAATTACTACCGGCATTGCACCGATCGGTTCGAGCACTCCGCCGATCTGCGCGGCTGCCGAAAGATGAACGCGTTTGCCGATCTGGGCGCAACTTCCGACAAGCGCGTGCGAATCGACCATCGTTCCTTCATCTACATATGCACCGACGTTAATAAACATCGGCGGCATACAAACTACGCTTCGAGCGACATAGCTTCCGTCACGGATCGTCGATCCGCCCGGCACAATTCGAACCCCATCTTCCAAGGTCATCGGATGAAGCGGATAGGTTTCCTTATCAAAAAACTTAAACGTCTCGCCTTCCTTAGACATTTCGACCATTCCGCCCATCTTAAAACCAAGCAAAATTCCTTGCTTTACCCAGGCATTGGTGCGCCAGTTTCCATCTTCATCCTTCTCCGCCGCGCGGATCTCGCCGCATCTCAGGGCGGCTTTGAAATCGCTGAAGACTTTATGATCGTCTGCCGTGAATTCTGATTTGGTTGTTAGGTTTTCTATTTGTGCTCTTAAATTCATTTGATAGATCCGTAAAATGTTTCGACTCGCTTTCTCCTGTCGCCGAAGGTGACCAATTCAATAGCGTCGGGAGAATCCCGACGTTAAATGTAATAAAACGAGCGGTCCCTGAAATGGGAAAAATTACAATCCTCGAATTATAGAAACAATTTGTCACTTTCAGCGACGAAATACTCGGTTATACAGATTGAGGGAATTACTTCATAAATGTTCTAAAATCATCCTGTGTTTCTAGGACAACAAATCTCAATCCCAAACATATCTTTCATCATATTCCATCTTATATTTTTCGAGAAAATATCTGAACTCATCTTCAAAACTATTTTCTTTATGATGTTCCTTCTGATTCGCAATGTATTTTTTGACCGAATCAATTTGGGTATGACCAACAGAAAATGCTCCGTGCCCATCCTGCCAACCAAACGTAACAATTCCTTTCGTCTTGATCCATTTTGAACTATCGCGTTTAATTTTGCCGACTAATTCAGGCAATTTAAGATTTTTGTTGATTGAAACGAGCAGATGGATATGATCCTGTGTTCCACCAGCGGCGATCAATTTCGAATCATTTTTGTTTGAAATTCCGCCAATATACGCAAAAAGTTCCTCTTCGATTTCCGGTGATATCATTTTTTCACGATTCTTTGTTGAGAAAATGATGTGAAGGTAAATTTGTGTGAGTGTTTGTGCCATTTGAATTCGTCACTTACAGCGACGGAATTTTCTATTTATCGCTACGTCGGGATTCTCCCGACGCTATTGAATTTATCGCTTTCAGCGAATCGTTATTTACAAATTAACCTCATCGGTCGCGACCAATTCCACGATCGAACCGCCTAAAGTCTCGTTATGATGGTCGATAATTTGTTTCGCGCTAATAACTTCTGAATCGTAGGTGCTGTGCGCATCTTTGACCAGCGTTACTTTGAAACCTCGCCCCGCAGCACTCCGGCAGGCTGTATCGACGCAGTATTCGGTCTGCAATCCGCAAACTATGATCTGCTCAATTCCTCTGCTTTTTAAAACTTCCTCAAAGTTTGTCTCAAGAAACGAATCGCAGTGTTTTTTATCAACATAAACATCGTCGTCCGACCGGTGAAGATCTTCGTGGATCTGCCAGGCTGAACTCTTATGCGGCAGCCCCTCATCATTATGCCGAACAAAAATTACCGGGGTCTTCGCGTCGCGGGCTTTTTGAATAAGTGTGTTTATGTTTTGAAGGAGTTTTTCGGGCTCATAAAGTACATACCCGGGATAATCAAAAAGACCTGTTTGGACATCGATTACTACTAAAGATTTATTCTCCATACATCTCAATTACCTAACCCATTTCTCCCAAGATCGCCTTCAAGACCTTTCGCGTTTCTTTTGTCACCGGCGTTAGCGGCAGCCTCAAACTCTCCTCAAGCAATCCCATTTCTTTCATCACAAACTTGCACGGGGCCGGGTTTGCTTCGATAAAATTTGCTTCCATTAAAGCAAGTATCTGGTTATGAATCCGGCGAGCTTTTGTATAAGCGCCGTTCAGCGCCGCTTCTACCATTGACGCGGTTTCTTTCGGAATTTCGTTTGAGCAAACTGAAACCAATCCGTCTGCACCAACGGAGATCAATGGCAGCGTTATCGCATCGTCACCCGAAAACACCCGAAAGTTTTTCGGGCGTTTTTGAATGATCGTCATTATCTGAGAAAAATCACCTGACGCCTCTTTGGTCGCAACTACGTTTGGACAAGCTTCTGCAATTTTTAATTGTGTTTCGGCGCTGATATTAGAAGCGGTTCTTCCAGGTACGTTATAAAGCATTATCGGAAATTTCTTGACTGAGTTGGCGATTTCACGAAAATGCGCGAAATAGCCTTCTTGCGTCGGTTTGTTGTAATAAGGCCCAACCACGAGCGCCGCATCCGCCCCGATCCTTCGTGCTTCACGCGTGAAATCTATTGTCGCAGCGGTATTATTGCTTCCCGTTCCCGCAATAACTTTTGCCTGTGTTCTTTTCGCAGCTTCCACGGTCATCTTAATAACATGAAGCCGCTCATCAGCAGACATCGTCACGCTTTCGCCAGTCGTTCCGCATGGAACGAGTATTTTTATCGCATTGTTTATTTGCCGTTCGACGAGCGACTTGAAACATTCGTCGTCAATCGAACCGTCTTTCTTAAACGGTGTAACAAGCGCAGTCGCGCAACCTTTCAGCCAATTTAACCTCATTGTCATAATTATTCACCGACCCATCGCTTTGTACCTGCTATTTGATCAATTTTGCTTTCTAAAGCGCTCAGACGTTTAAGGGGTTCTTCTGCGGCTTTTCCATCACCTCGACAACCGTAATAATGATCAATTTCCTTTTCTTTTTTATCTTTTCGGACTGAGGTAATTACGCTAGGAAGGTCGGTCGCCCAATTTCCACACCCACCGCTATCTCGATCAAAAATATCCGGGAGCGAGAAATAATCCGCCTCGTTAAAAGCTTCGATCAAATCAACAATTTCTTTTTTGTCGGTTTTCGTCCTCATTATGCCTATTGTTTTGGTGTCTTGTTTGCCGTCAAAATTCGTAAGTCCATCTGCAAAAACTGTGAGTTTATAGACAGGGCAGGATCCTTTACAAGCCGTTCGTTCTAGAGATATTTTAAGATCTGGTGGTATATCACCTGGAACAGCAACGTTTTCAATCGTTGATAGATCACATGACCACCCGAGAGTAGTTAAAATTGCTATTCCAATTATCTGTTTCATTTAGGCAGTTATCTTGTTTACTCTGTTATAAACGGTATCCCGCTCAACCGCTTCAAAACCTGCGTTTTCGATCATCTTAATAATTTCTTCTTTTGTCATTTTGACATCACCTTCGTCGGCGTAAGCATGGGTTAATTCGCCACCGTCGGTGATTGTTCCGTCGAGGTCATTGGCTCCGAAATGCAGGGCGGTCTGTGCAGTTTGTTTTCCAAGCATTACCCAATAGGCTTTGATGTGGTCGAAATTATCGAGCATTAGCCGCGAGACGGCGATCGTTTTTAAATTATCGATCGCATCAGGTCCCGGCAGATTCGAAAGTGCCGTTCCGGGAGGATAAAAAGCCAAGGGTATAAAGCATTGGAAACCGCCCGTTTCGTCCTGTTGGTTGCGTAGCTTTATTAAATGGTCGATGCGGTCTTCGAGTGATTCGATATGTCCGTAAAGCATCGTCGCGTTCGTTTTAAGCCCGTGCCTGTGAACTTTACCCGCAAGCTCAAGCCAGCGCGGTCCATCGCATTTGTGGTCGCAAATTCTCGAACGAGTCGGTTCGGCAAAGATCTCCGCACCGCCCCCAGGACAAGAATCCATTCCCGCGTCGGCGAGTTTTTCAATAACGTCCTCATCCGACATTTTGTAAAATCTTGCCATAAAATCGAGTTCAACCATTGTTAGTGCCTTCAGGTGAAGGCGCGGAAACTCACGTTTCAATGACGAAAACAGATCGGTGTAATACTCAAAAGGCAATTTCGAGTTTAAACCGCCGACAATGTGCAATTCGGTCGCACCTTCGTTAACGGCTGTGCGGGCGATCTCGATGCCTTCATCAATCGAATGGGTATAGGCATCATCTTGTCGGGCGCGCCTGTAAAACCCGCAAAATTTACAGTCGGCTACGCAGATATTTGTGTGATTGAAATGGCGATTGACATTGAAATACGTGATCTTGCCATGCCGCTGCCGCCGGACGGAATCCGCGAGCTTGCCAAGTCCGTTCAAATCCTCAGTCGCAAACAAAGCCATCCCCTCATCAAAGGTCAGACGTTTACCTGCTTCGACCTTTTCGGATATTTCGTTTATATTTTTATCAAATGAAAACTGCATAAATAAATTTTAACGTCCAATATTATCTGTGTATTTCTCATGATCTAAATCTGGCGATCCGTATAAAGCCAATGAAAATGGCGATATATTGTAGCCCGCGATGCAAATCTTGGGTATAGTTTTAAAGAATATTTTAAGCTGTCGAAGACCGCGGCTTACAAATTTATGTCGCCATTTTCATTGGCTTTATCACCAATGTTTGCATTCCCCACTCGCGAAGTGGGCTACAAATGTGTCGCCGATTTCATCGGCTTAAAGCCAAATCGCAAGACAACTCGATATGATTTATTAAATCACGCCGCTAAAACCTCTACGTATTCACTTTTCGACAAGGGTTTTGGAGTTTCTATACCGCTCTGAGCCAAATCTTCAAGATGAAATTCGATTGCTTCTTGAATAAGTTTATTAACTTCATCTTCTGTTTCGGCAACCGCAACATAACCTGGCAAATCAGGAACGTACGCCCCAAAACTATTTTCCCCTTCCTCAATTATAACGAGATATTGCATAGTTTCCCTATCTTGAACGACTTCACGATATGGTAAGATTTTATCAAAATTCGATTTGAAAGTCGTTTTAGATAATTTCTTTGCGTTCATTGCGTTTACCTTTGCGAGGTTTGCAGTTAATAAAATTTACCGAAAAGCTCGCTACGATTTCCGCAAGGTTCGCAAAGTGAAGGAACAAATTATGAAGTTTGGAAGCGTTGAAAACCCCGAAGAAATCGATCTCAGGATTTCCGCTGACCGCAAAGACGCGAAGGTTTTCTCGGAGGTTTAAAGATGTGCGGAAGATTTGTATTGGACGATCCCTCGCTCGTTGGAGAGGAGTTTCGAATAGAAATTACAGGTCTGCCCTGGAAACCGAGCTATAATATTGCGCCAACGCACCAAGTGATGGTGATTCACGAGATCGATGGAAAACGAAAAGCAACGTCAATGCAATGGCAATTGATACCTCATTGGTCAAAAACTAAGAAGCTAAAATATCCGACGATCAACGCCCGATGCGAGGGAATTGCTGAAAAACCAACGTGGCGCGAACCATTTAAGCGGTCACGATGTATCGTCGTAAATAGCGGATTTATCGAATGGAAAAATCTCCCCGATGGAAAACAACCGTATTTAATTTACCTGAAAGACAAAAAAATCGCCGGATTTGCCGGAGTCTTTGACACCTGGCTGGATAAGGAGACCGGTGAGACGATCGAGAGTTGTGCAATTATTACAACCGATTCCAACAACCTGATCGCGCCGATTCACGATCGGATGCCCGTCTATCTCCATGAGGGAGAATATGACGAATGGCTCGATCCGGAAAATACAAATACGGATGAACTGCAAAACCTTTTAGTGCCCTATCCGTCTGCCGCAATGATGTATCACCGGATATCACCTAAGATCGGTAGCTATAAGAACAATTCGCCCGATTTTTTGCAATCGATTGATTAAACGAGAAGGTATTTTATGAAATTTGGAGTTACTGAAAACCCGGAAGAAATCGACTTTACGCTTCCAGACGATCACAAGGGAACTAAAACGGCGCTTGCAAAGTCCGGATCTAAAGAATTTAAGGCTTATGTTGGATGCTCGAAGTGGAACAAGAAAGATTTGAAAGGATTCTATCCTCGCGGAATCAAGAACGAACTCGAGTATTATTCGCAGCATTTTAATAGCATTGAGCTAAATGCACTTGCATATGGTCGAAAGGCTCCGGAAGTAGTACAGGCATGGTATGAATCAACATCACCCGATTTTAGATTCTTCTCGAAATTCTCGCAGGCAATAACGCATTATCGCCGACTAAAAGACATTGACGAATATCTGGAAAATTTTGTTCACAGCGTCTCAAACCTTAAGGAGAAGCTCGGCGGCTTATTCTTACAACTCCATCCAAATTTTGCACCAAAGGATTTTGATCGCGTGAAAGCTTTTGTAGAAAACTGGAAGTACGACGTGCCGCTCGCGATCGAATTCAGGCATCCCGATTGGTACAACGATCCTGAAATTGCCGAAGAAGTTTGGAAGCTTTTTGATGAAAACTGCATCACGAGCGTTTTGGTAGATACGGCGGGAAGACGCGATCTGATGCACATGCGTCTTACTACTCCGATTGCCTTTATAAGATATGTCGGAACAAACCATGAAACGGATTACACCCGCCTCGATGATTGGATCGAGAGGATTGCGGTGTGGGAAAAACAGGGTCTTAAGGAACTCAATTTTTTCGTTCATCAGAACATAGAGAAAGAATCACCGCTGCTCTCAGCATATTTTATTGAGAATCTAAATAAGAAAATAGGAACCGATCTGCGAATTCCTGAAACTATAGGTTAGGTTGGCTGATCCGATTTTTCGATATTTTAGAGATTGCGCTCGATAAGAAAAACGCAGGAATGCTGAATGAGCGGAATATCTTAGCTCCCAAAATTATTAATAAGTACATTATGCGGCGAATCATTTTCTTAACTTTAGGCTTTTTCTTATTATTGGCATCAGGCTGTACATCAACAAAACCCGATTCCGTATTTTCACTTCAAATCAAAATACAAAATCCGCGTGTGGGAAAGATCATCCTTACTCAAGAGGAAGACATAAGCCTCAAAAAAAGTAAATTTATTGACGAGATCAAACCCGATTCAGAAGGGTACTTTGAGCAAGGATTCGATCTTGAGCCCCACATTTATACACTCGATTTCTATGGTGAGAAAAAAGTCTCATTGGCGATCGATAGAGGGCAGAATGTCTTGGTTGAAGTCGATGAAGAGGATTTGGATAATATTAAAGTATCCGGTTCGGAGGACACGGTTAAACTTCGGTCATATGAAAAATTCAGAAAGGAATCGCTCGACCGTCTGGTCATTTCCGTTAGAGAAAAGCTCAAGGCATCGGGCGATACGAATAATACTGATGCCGAAGCGGACGGGCTGGCTGAAATTGTAAACTACGAAAAACACAAAACCGAGCTAAACGCTTTTGTTAAAGAAAATTTAGCAGATTCGATCGCGCTTTACGCAACTTCTCTGCGTTGGGAGGGTGATGATAATTTGCCGCTTTTTGAGAACTTGGTCAGCAGTTTTAAAAAGAAGCACGGTGATCTCCAGATCACAAAACGGCTAAAGGAAAAAATCGAGCTTCTCAAGGCGACTAGCGTCGGCGGAAAAGCGCCGCCGATCGAAATGCCGGATAAAGACGGAAATCCAACCAAGCTCGAACCGTCAAAAGCTAAATATACCTTGATCGATTTTTGGGCAAGCTGGTGCGGACCGTGCAGACGCGAAAGCAAGAAGATCGCGAATCTTTTTAAGAAATATGATGCGAGTGATTTTTCGATTTACAGTGTTTCCTTGGATGATGATCGTGAGAAATGGCTTGAAGCCACCGAAAAGGATGGACGCACTTGGGAGAGCGTCTCAAGTTTAAAGGGAATGGAAACCGCTGCCGCATTTGACTACGCAGTGACCGCAATCCCGGCGAAATTTTTGATAGATACCGAAGGAAAGATCGTTGCTAAAAATCTCCATGGAACCGAGCTCGAAGAAAAGTTAAAAGAACTCCTCTCTCGTTGATGCAGAAAAAATTTTGTTCGCTTTTGATTTAGTATATACTCATCATCAAATTTTTTAATTAAAATAGAGGAGGGCAAATATATGGTCAACCTTACAATTTCCGAGCGTTCTGCGGACGGCACTGTCATTCTTGACCTCAAAGGTTACCTGATTTTTGGAGAAGAGGTCGGACTGCTTCGACGAAAAATTAGAGACCTTCTTCATGAAGGTAGAACCAGAATTACCTTAAACCTTGGAGAACTGGAATACCTCGATTCGAGCGGTATTGGAGAACTCATATCTACGCTGACTGCTATCAGACGAGAAAAGGACGGAAAGCTAAAGCTACTAAATATTACTCAAAAGGCTCGAACCCTCTTGAAAATTTCGAAACTATTGGAAATATTTGACATTGAAACTGCAGAAAC
>JBGTGX010000037.1:0-11207 GCA_041746475.1 Pyrinomonadaceae bacterium
CGACTGCGGAAGCGGTCGGATCGATCCAATTAACGTCGCCAAAATGCTCGCAAGTCGCATGATGGTCAATGTTTACAATTAAATGATTTTCGATTCCCTGGATCCCTGGACGGGTAACATCCGAGCATTCGATCACAAAAATTGCGTCGTAATCCGTGTCGATCTTATTTGTAGTCCGAATTTCCTGAATGCCCGGAAGTTTGCTGTACGCATTTGGAATTTCGTCGCGGACAATGATTTCCACGTTCTTATCGAGTGAACGCAAAAGCCACCATAGTCCCAATGAAGAGCCCACGCCATCCCCATCCGGTCGGACATGAGTCGTTATTGCAAACTTTTCTTTATTTTCAATTAGCTCTACTACTTGACTTAACATCTAAAACAACATTTAGAGCAGTATCTTCCTAACTCAACTACTCTTCCCCGTTCATTCCTTCAGCAATATTTTCTTCTTGAGATAAATCGACCAAAATCTGCTCAATTCTCGTAGCTTTTTCTTCGACCGTGTCGCGAACGAAATACAGCTGGGGAGCGTGACGCAGATTCATATTCATTGCTACCTGCTGTTTCACAAAACTTGAAGCATTTTTTAAGGCGAGCATGGCAGTATTAATTTCTTTCTCAGAGCCTTCCACCAGAACATAAACCCTGGCATCTCTTAAATTATCCGAAATCTCAACTTCGGTAACCGTTACACTCTCCAATCGAGGGTCTATCAGTTCGAACCCGACGATCTCAGCGATTTCTTCTCGCAGGGCTTCTGCCATTCTCTCGGGACGCCGCATAATACTTTAAAAACCTAATAGACAGGATATTAGGAGAAAACGTAAAGTTTTACAACTCTTTTTCAGTCGCCGCAATCTGTTCAATTATAAAGGCTTCGATCTCGTCATCAACCTTGATGTCGTTGAAATTCACAAGACTTATACCGCATTCAAAGCCTTGTTTCACTTCGTTTGCGTCATCTTTGAACCGCTTGAGCGAGGCAATATCGCCCGTCCAAACCACAACACCGTCACGAATAAGTCTTGCTTTTGCTTGCCGGCGGACGAGCCCTTCCGTAACACGGCAACCTGCTATCATGCCAACCTTTGAAACTTTATAGGTTTCCAACACAAGTGCTTTTCCGAGAATAACTTCCTTCTCTATCGCATCAAGCATTCCGACCATTGCAGCCGTAATTTCTTCTTCAACCTTATAAATAATCGAGTGGAGCCGGATATCGACATTTTCCTGCCGGGCAGTGTCCGCCGCGCGAACTCCGGGTCGTACATTAAATCCGATTATCACCACCGCCGTCGAAGCTTGCTCAGCTTGTGTTGCTGAAGCTAGAAGCACGTCCGATTCCGTAATCGCCCCGACACCTGAGCGAATCACGCGTACCTTTACATTGTCGGTCGAAAGTTTTTCAAGAGTTGCCCGTAGAACCTCTACAGATCCCTGAACGTCCGCTTTCACAACCACCAGCAATTCCTTGATGTCCGCAAGCCCAAGTGATTCTATTCCGCGTTTTGTGGTCTTGAGCATAGCAACTTGTCTTGCCTGCTGCTGTCGTTGGCTCGCAATATCCTGCGCCTTGTCTATATCGGAAACGGATTGAAAGACATCTCCCGCCTGTGGAACACCCTGGAGTCCCAAGACCTCAACCGGAGTTGCAGGCGGTACGGTATGGATCTTGTCGCCGCGATCAGAAAACATAGCACGAACCTTTCCATAATACTGTCCAACAATAAATGGATCTCCGACATTAAGCGTACCTTGTTGAATCAAGATCGTTCCAACAGAACCACGGCCTTTGTCGAGTTTTGCCTCAAGTACGACGCCAGATGCCCGTCTTGTTGGGCTCGCCTTGAGATTCAGAATATCCGCACTCAGTAAAACGGTTTCGAGAAGCGTGTCAAGATTTTCGCGTTTGATCGCAGAAACGGAAACCATTTCTATATCACCGCCCCATTCGACAGGATTCAATCCCTGTGCTGCAAGCTCTGTTTTTACTTTATCCGGATTCGCGCCTGGTTTATCAATCTTATTTATCGCAACAATTATCGGAACATTGGCAGCCCTCGAGTGCTCAATAGCTTCAATTGTTTGAGGCATTACACCATCATCCGCTGCGACAACCAGAATTACGACATCGGTCGCTTTGGCACCGCGGGCGCGCATCATAGTAAACGCCTCGTGTCCGGGTGTATCCAGGAACACAACACGTCGTTCTTCATCGGGATTGTCCGGGTTTGGGACGAAAACGCTGTAGGCACCAATGTGCTGCGTAATTCCGCCGGCTTCACCTTCCGCAACATTATCCGAGCGAATCGCATCGAGCAAAGAAGTTTTCCCGTGATCAACGTGTCCCATTACCGTGACGACCGGCGCACGCGGAAATTCTTCGTCGTCAGAATCTGAAGCAATAATGTCCTCAAACTCCTGTTCGATGACCATTTCTTCAAATGGCACAAAGCTGAGAGTACACCCAAACTTCTCTCCGAGTTCGACGGCGATTTCTTCGGCAATAGGTTGATTAAGAGTTGCAAAAATCCCGCGCTTTACCAGTAGCTGAACAATATCTCTCGGTGTCACGCCGATTCCTTCGGCAAACTCGCGAATCGTCGCTCCTTCAGTCAAACGGACTTCTTTGAGTTTCGATTCGTCGATTTCACCTACCTGATCAAAAATTCTTTCTTCAATAGACCGCTTCCGAGGCGCGTCAATATCCGTCTCCTGGAAATTTCGATCGACAAATTTACGGCCTCTTCGTCCTCCGCGCCCAGGCCTTCTACCCTGACTCGGGGGAGGTGTATAGACAGTTTTCGGGGTCGCGGTTTCACCAGGTGTTGCCTTTAGACTCCTGCCTCGACGATCTTTTTTCTTCGCTTTCGTTAAATCTGACTTAAGTTCTTCAGAGGTCGGCTTTCGTGTAACAATTCGTTCTCCGGGTTTTACACCTGAATCCAAAGCGTTTTTTGTCAGCTTGAGACGTTTTATTTTTGTTCCCGAAGCGGGAAGCTCAGCTATGGTCTCTTTATTTTCAGATTGATTATCAGGCGTGTCCGGCGCCGCCTCTTCTTTCAAATCTGATTCGGCGGCAATTTCTTCTGTGCCCGTCGGGGTTCCCGCAGTTGTCTCTTGAGTCGGTTCCTCTCCCGTTTCCGGAACTGCTTTCTTCTTTAAACGAAGGACTTTTCGAGTAGTTTTTTCCGGCTCCAAGTGGTCCGGAGAATCCTGCTTTTCGGTGGATTTTTGCCTATCAACTTTTTCGGCCGTTCCTTCCCTTTCCAGATCCGCTTCGAAAGTCGGCGCATCTTCTGCCGCCGTTTCGGCCATTTTTTTCGCGGTCTTTTTCTTAATTACCTTGATCACCCTTTTAGGGGATTTTGCCGTCTTTGGAAAATACTTATTACGAAGTTTGTCCGCCAATTCCTTGCTTACAGAATTGGAGGGCACGTTCACATCGGCACCTTCACGCCGTAACTCGTCAATCACGCGTTTCGCATCCAGTTTTACTTCCCTTGCTAAGTCGTAAATACGAACTTTCTTACTTGCCGGCATAAAATTATTTGGCGGACAGAATGTAACAGAAATTTGCTTTTCTATCCTTATTTCTCACTAAAACCAATGCAATTATTCGGTTTTTTCAATTTTCGAGTCGTCTTTATCTTCCGCTTCGTCATTGTCGAGAGCTTGCTCTTCTGACTCAACACTCACCGACTTTTCTTCTAGAACCGGTTCTTCCGAAATTTCCGCTTCAACAGGTTCATCATTTTCTACTGTTTCCGTTTTCGTTTTCGTTTCCATTTCCGCTTCCGTTCGGTCAGACTCTTTCTCGGCTAAAGTTTCGATTTCTATTTGATCTGCTATCTCAACAGTCGATTCTGTATCCTCGAGTTCATCGCCTTCATCCGTTGTACCGGAAGCGTCCAAAGTTTCTTCCTCACCGTCAACACCCGGCTCAACTACCGCAGTTTCTTCAGTTTCCGCCTCGTCGGGTGCGTTCTTTGTTTCCACAATTCCTTTAGCAGATTCCAAAACTGATTTTGCTTCGTCCAAGCTAACGTCGAGCATCCCGGCTAAATCATCAACTGAGGTTTCCGCGAGGGTTTCAATATCATCAACGCCTTTATCAGCTAAAACATCCGCGTTTGTCGCCGAAACTGCATCAAGCACGGAAATTGGAACGGGCTCACCGTCGCCGATCATTTCGCCCATTTGCTCCGCAACTTCCCTCTTTAACACTTCTTCGCTGACGATATCTATATCCCAGCCGACGAGCCTCGTTGCGAGACGAACATTTTGTCCATGTTTACCGATGGCGAGCGAAAGTTGGTCTTCCGATACGATCACTTCCATCTTCCGTTCATTAATGTCCGTAATTCTGACCTGCGAAACTTTCGCGGGCGACAGCGCGTTTGCCGCAAAAACCGATGGCTCATCGGACCATTCAATAATGTCGATCTTCTCGCCGCGAAGTTCCTTGATAACTGATTGCACCCGCGCGCCCTTCATTCCGACACATGCGCCAACCGGATCTACGTCCTTCTCGTTCGACGAAACGGCAATTTTTGCACGGTCACCAGGTTCGCGAACGGCCGATTTGACAACAACTGTCCCGTCATAAATTTCCGGGACCTCCATTTCAAATAGGCGCTTTAGAAGTTCTGCTGAAGCTCTTGAAACAATTACCTGTTGGCCGCGCGCTTCTTTGCTAACGTCAGCTATAACCACCCTCAGGCGCTCGTTAATGTTCCAGGTTTCGCCGCGGGATTGTTCACGCCGCGGCAAGATTGCTTCAAGGTTTGTACCAAGATCGACGATCATATCGCCGCGTTCGAATCGCTTTACCAATCCATTAATAAGCTCGCCCTTTCGGTCGATATATTCTTCATAAACTTTTTCGCGAACCGCTTCACGAACCTTTTGCATCAAAATTTGTTTGGCGGTTTGTGCAGCGATTCGACCCAATTCTTCAGTCGGGAGAGGTAAAAGAAGTATGTCGCCAAGCTCAATCTCGTCATCGCCTGTAAGCTCGACCGCTTCTTCGAGAGACAATTCGGTCGTCGGGCTTTCGACGTCTTCAACCACAGTTTTCTGTGCTGAAATTTCGATCATCCCCTGTTCATCGTCCCAGTCGACCTGTATTCCTTCGCCCGCTTTATACTCCGATTTAAACTGCTTACGCGCGGCTGCGCGAATCGCATCCTTCATCGCTTCAATCACGAGCTCGCGTTCGAGTCCGTATTCATTTTTTAAAGCGTCAATGCTTTGTCCAATCGATGTAATCATATCTGCTATCCAAACCCTTTCGTCTTTCTCAATTTCTACCGCTTGCTCTTCTTGCCAAGCTCTTTTTCAAAGTCTATTTCCAAACTCGCTTTCGCGATTTCACTAAATCCCAATCGAACCAGACCGCTTGCGGTATCTTCAAGAAGAATTGCGTCATCTTCCACACCTTCTATAGTGCCGCGGAAATTCCGTTGCCCTTCAATTGGAACTTTCATCTTGATCTTCGCAAGGTTTCCCGCAAATTTTTCGAAATCATTTACCGTGTACAAACCCCTTTCAATTCCCGGTGACGAAACTTCCAAGATATAGGCCGACGAAATAAAATCTTCATCATCTAAAATTTCGCTTATCGCCGCACTTACCTCAGCGCAATGGTCGTGGGTAATACCTTCCGGAGTATCAACCGGAGTATCAATAAGAACCCTTATTGTGGGCTTCCCTTTCGGCCCGAACACTTCAACGTGAACCAACTCGAGTTTTTTCCCGCTAACCGATTTTTCGGCAAGTTCTCGAACTCTTTCAGCTATCAAAAAGTTATCCACAACCCAATTTTTTCCAAAATAAAAAGTGGGTGCGAAAACCCACGTTTTGCGTCCCCACGCCTAGCAGGAAACGAACATGATACACGAAAACAAATACGCTTTGCAAGCCGTTGACTCGCTTACCTACAAGGTCTTTTTCACCTTCTCAATAGAATTTTTTATTTCTCCAAGTTTATTCTCGACTTCAGTAAAATTCTCTTCTGTCATGTCAGAAGTAAATTGTTCTGTCATTACAAGAAACTCTTTGACATTGGAACGCAATAGCTTGGCCAGTTTTTCAAGCTCCTTTTTGGAGTCTCCTCCGCCGGCAAGCGATTTTTTCGCCTCCATTATTCCCCAGTGAGTAATATATACAACCCCCGTTCGCCCCGCTTCCGACATCCACCCAGATTGGCTCATCTGTTTATATATATCATCGTAGCTTGGAGAAAATCCTTCCTTTTTAACCATATCGGCAAAGTCAACTTTCTTTGTATCTTTGCCGCCGGAAATATCATAAAGCTTAATCAAAATTTTGTGATACAGATCCATAAATTTCAGCAAACCCTAATAAATTAGAGGGAATCTCTTACCTTCGTTAACCTAACTATTATTTCTTTGGGTATTTCCAAACCCCAGATACGAAACACCCAAGATCCCAGCATCGTCTCCGAGTTTGGCTCGAACAAGTTTAGCACGTAAAGCAGGCTTTGGATATGCCCCAAAATCGATCTGTGTACGCAAAGATTCTATAAAAAGATTCCATCCTGCCGCCGCGCCTCCGCCGAGGACTATAACTTCAGGGTTTAACACATTTACCAATCCCGCCAAAGCAATGCCAAGATAATATCCCTGACGACGAAACACTTCCACGGCAATCGGATCACCGGACACTCCATGACGATACACATCTTCTGAAGTAAAGGAAGAGGCATCTCCAAAAAGCTCCGACCTGTTTTCGATTCCAATTTCGCGTGCCATTCTCAACACCGCACTTGCCGAGGCATACTGCTCAACGCAACCGCGACTTCCGCAACCGCAAACTGCCCCTTCCGGTACAACGCAAATATGCCCGATCTCTCCGGCGGTTCCATCAACCCCTCGATAGATTTCGCCATTTAAGATCATCCCACCGCCAACGCCTGTACCAAGAGTTACCATAATCGAATTATCATAACCTCTCGAGGCACCCATCCAGTTTTCACCTATCGCTGCAGCGTTCGCATCATTTTCCAAAACGGCTGTGATGCCGAGTCTATCCTCTACCGCTTTTACGATTTCAAATCCTTCAAGCTCGGGTAGATTCGGAGTATTGACCAAGACCCCTCGCGTAACATCGACGGTCGATGGAACGGCAGATGCAATCGCCACTATTTCGACATCGTCGAGTATGTCAGTGCATTCCTGCGCTGCCCTGACAAAAACTTCGACAATTTTCGACCCATTTTCCGCACGGGGGGTCGCCTCCTTAATCCTGTGCAGAATGTTTCCTTCTCGATCTACTGCGGCCAATCTCAAATTTGTGCCGCCTAAATCGGCTGCGAGAACGATTTTTTTCATCGCATTCCTTCTACTTCTTTTATTATAAATAGACTGAAATTGGACGCTTTTCCTCAACCCAAAACAAAACGAGGATATTTTCCAGCCGGCAAACTCCGGTAACCTGTGTGTTGTATTTTAGGGTTGGCCCGCTGGGTATCAATTTACCTAAAGATTTTTTTTGCCTGATCGATCGCCTCTTTTTTTCCCAACAGCGTTACAACGTCACCGTAATTCAAAACGGTTGCTCCATTCGGAGGAATTAGTTTTCCATCACGTCTTAGTGCAACCACTAAACAGCCTTCCAAAGATAATGCTGCTAAGGTCTTGTTAAGAACGCTTTTGGAACTGATTCTTACCTCGTCGATTTTCTCGTCATCCATCGATGTAGTCGCCAAGAGTTTAAATAAACTGGGGCGCAAAACCATGTTCTCAAGAATTGCCACCGAAGCCTGAACAGGGCTCATCGTTTCAATTCCCGCTTCCTCGAAGGCCGCGATATTCGATCTCGTATTGGCGCGGGCTACTATTCTCTTATCGACGAAATTCGAACGAATAACCTGACTTATCAGAATATTTACCTTGTCACTTGGTGTTGCGACGATAACTGCCTTTGCCGTTGGCACTCCTGCCTGACGAAGAACTTTAACATCGGTTGCATCGTCGCAATAAATGTTTGTGTTTTTTATTGCCCGCGCTTCCGAACAATTTTCCTCGTCGGTATCTATCATCGACACAAACTCCCCGGCGGAAATCAATTTTTCCGCGAGCAAGCGTGCCGTTTCGTCCGCTCCTATTATCACATTTAATCGTGGCATAACTTTAAAGAATTTGGACATCCAGTCCGCTGCGGTTCCCTCAACCAAAACGGTACCTAATATAACGGCGAACACAAGCGTCACCAACATCTTAGCATCGGTCACGAGTAAAGAATCGTTACTGGCGGTTCCGCGGTTGATTAGCTCAAGCGAGAAAAATGTCGCGACAGATGCCGCAACGATTCCCCTTGGCCCTAAAAAGGAAATAAACCACTTTTCGTTTGTTTTCAATTCTGACCCGATTGTTGACAGAAAAACCCGCGTCGGACGGACAAAGATCATTATCAAGATTACGAGCGCAATGCCCGCAAAACCAAGTGACCGTAAATCGGTCAATTTCAAGCTAGCCCCAAGGAGAATAAACACCGCAGAAATTGAGATCGATGCCAAGTCGCCCTTAAACTCTTCAACTTCTTCTTTATGCGGGATATCAAGCGAGCCGACAACGATACCTGCGATTGCGGCGGCAAGCACACCCGATTCGTGCGCAAGCAACTCGGCGACGGTATAGGCCACAAGCGCACCGCCCAAAATGACCAAACGAGTATACTTCGACGGCAAAAGTCGGAATCGGTTACCGATCAGCCAAATCGCAAGCGCAACTATGACCCCTGCTGCCATTCCGCTAAGTACCGTTCCGACTCCGTGGAGGGCTATTTCGGTCCAATTGCCTTCGCTAAGAATCGCAGTGAAAATTATCGCAGCAAGTATTACACCAAGGGGGTCGGCAATGATCGATTCACTCTCGAGAGTCGAACGAACACGCCTGTTAACATTTACCTTATCGAGTATTGGCGTAATAACAGTCGGTCCCGTTATGGAAACAATTGCGCCAAACAAAATTGAAATTCGCCACGAAATCCCAAGTAAATAATGTGCAAGAATTCCCGCAAGTACCGTGGTTATCAGTAAGCCAACAGTAACAAGGCCGCTGACGGCTCGAGACGTATGGCGAATATCTCCTACGTGTAAGAGCATCCCGCCCTCGAAAACGATGATTGCCACCGCCATACGGATGATCAGGCCGAGAATGTCTTTTTCACGAAGTATTTCTGGTTGGACAAGACCTATTATATCCGGCCCGAACAGTACACCTACGATAAGTAGTGGGCCCGTTGCCGGCAGTCGCATCCTTTCGGCAAAAATCTGCGCCATTGTGCCGATTATCAAGACGCAAACTAGCGTCAAGAGAATCGCCATTACCGGTGAATTATTGTTAAGATCTAGTAAGAATGAACCCATGTGAGTTTAACGCGCTATCGAAAATGCACCATTTTCCCAATGCAGGTCGTAAAGTTTCTCGCCTTTTTCGCTCGCCTCAAAACCTTCGCCTTGCGCTATAATCTTTTTTGCGAAAACCGGAACGGTCGTTCCCTGCCGCGGAAGTTCGTAGATGTTCGTCGTGCTGTATTCGGGAACAACTTCAATCGATACATCTTCCCATTTTCCATCTGCGAAATCCAAAAACCTAAATGTATTGTCGTTTTCACTAAAAACGTTTAGCCCAATCAAATATGAATTGTTTCCGCGGTTAAAAATCGCCATCTTAAACGAAGTTTGCGCACCATCGCCGCCTGCCGCAAGATAACCACTTCGGATATCTTCAACCGTTAGGTAGTCTTTGAGATATTGCTTCTTAGCCTGTGTGCAATCCTTGTCTTTAGCCTCTTCACAGCTTTCAACGACAAAATACTTTTCCGGAAGCAACATAAAAAACCCTTTTACAGCCTGAGGTATTGGCCTCTTGTTACTTTGATTCGCAATACTTCCTTCACGAGAATTTCCGGCTCCGATATTGCCGGGATAATTATCTCCCTTATTTTTAGCTTGCCCGCCTCTAATTTCCCCGGGATTTTTTGCCGGCGTTTCGTTTGCACTGAAACATCCGGAGTACGTAAGTGCAAACAGCAAGAGCGCACCGATAATTTTTATTCCTATATTCATATGAAAATAACTGATTGCGATCGAAGATTAGACTTTATACTCAACGATTATTTTACTTCGGCCCGCCTCTTTCCTTGATCGTGAATAACAGCCAGGTTGTAGAGAGCCCGAAATAAATGCTAACCGCACCAAATAACAACGCATTTCCCAACGCATTATTCTCGGTCGTTTTCGCGGATAATCCTAAAAGCATGATAAAAGTCGCAAAAACAAAAAGAATCAGAAAGATTGCCTTCATATACTCAATACTTGATCGCGGTTGTAATCCTTCCGACGGGATACACACCAATTCGCTTATCGTAATACGGTGAGCGTTTAAAGAAAAAATCCATTCGCGCACGAGGATTTTTCGCAAAATTTTCGTCCTTAAGTCTTTCTAAAAAGTCTTCCCTAAGTTTTTCGTCTTCCTCCAGCATCTTGTGCGCAATGTCTTCCATAACGTAGCTTTCCGAGTATTCCTTTTGCTCAAAGATAGCATTGAAGAATCCCCAGTACATAGCCGAATCGGGTGAATCTGGCTCTAACCAATGGATCGCAACCGCGGCCGCTTCTTGTGCCAATGGAACAATTACTGAATTCTCTGGAAATACGCGCGTTTCCTTAATCGGAACTGTGCTGAAACTCATCGTCATCCGCCCTTCAAAAGGCGCATCTGCCCATTTTGGGCTTTCGAAACGATAACTCTCTACCTCTAGCTCCCGCGCCTCTTTTATTCGTTCGAGTTTTAATCCGTGATTTTCAAGACGCTGGATTACGTCGATCCATTGGGGCGGAACCACATAGAAAAGCGGCGGGGCAACCGAATCCGAAACATCTGCTGAGTCGTATTGAGGAATCGTTAAATCAACAGGTTTGTCACTGAAAATAATACGTTTAGTTCCGGAAACATCCGAATCTTCAAGCTCAATTTCGACACCCTTAAAATTAAAAGATCGCTGTTTGTTATTTATCCTTTGGCTGAGTGGAAATTTTGCCATCGGACTGAACGTTCTCCCGCGTTCGATCGTCTCGCTATCCGCCTTTCTGTTTGCATCAAAGAGGCTCTTTTTGCTTTTCCCGATTTCATCGATAGTGAATCTCAGAACGTCGTACGTACCGCGAACTCGAG
>JBGTGX010000038.1:0-31430 GCA_041746475.1 Pyrinomonadaceae bacterium
GGACAAATAATATTAATAGGCATCGGGCGCGGCGAGTTCCATCCAGCGTTCGGGGTGCTTTAGATCCGTAAAGCCGTATTTTTCGTAAAGCGTATGTGCGTCGCGCGTTGCCAATACCCAACGCCGAAAACCCTGTAAGTCAGGATGTTCTATGACGAGATCCATCAGCCATTTACCCAAACCATTTCCCTGAAATTTTCCTAAGATATAAACATCACCGAGATATGCAAACGTAGCGTAATCTGTCACGACACGTGCGAAACCGATTTGCATTTCGTTTTTGTAAAGACCAAAGCAAAGCGAATTTTCGATGATTTTTGCCATTTGCTCAGGAGTGCGATTCTTTGCCCAATAAGAATAATTTACCAAATAATCGAGAATTGCATCGACCTGCAAATCGTCGCGATCTGTCGTTACCGTATACCCGGCTCTTGTCCATTTGTCGCTCATTGCTTTATTCCACTGAAAAACTCCTCGATCTCCATGTTTGTCTTCAAACGAAATATTCTTTTATCTGGAAATTTCTTCAAACGCGACTTAAGACGCGAAACCTTATCTCGGGGAAAATTCCAGGTATATTTAATAAATTCCCAGTCAAATGATTCTGTACATCCTTCGGCCATATCGGGGCGCTTCTTATTCCAATATAAAACCAACCGTTTCAAAATGCGAAATGTGCAAACGGTTCGCGGGATATCGAGCCAAACCACCGTATCACAATGCTCCATCCTGAATTCCATCGTCCCGCCGAAATTGCCATCCATAATCCATTTGTCACCCTGGACAAGTACTTTAACGATCGCCAACCATTCCTCTATGGGCGGTTCTTCCCAGTTGGGCTTGTGATAAAACGTATCAAGATGGATCAGCGGCAATTCCGTAATCGCATGCAAACGGCTTGCAAAAGTGGATTTTCCAGCGCCGCACGAGCCAATTACTAAAACTCTTTTCATATACGTGTTCCGTATGAAAAATTTTGATTTTTTTTATTTTGTTTGCGCACCGTTAAAATAAACTACCCCGCAGCAAGCTGACGGGGTATTAAAAAAGGTTCCGTTGTTTGGTTTTGTCTGTCTTCCCTTGTTGCTCAACATAGTTCTTTATCATTTCTTCCGAACCGTGTGCGCCGACTGTGCTGACGAAATAGCCGGCCGACCAAATTTTACCGCCCCATAAGTATTTCTTCACTTCTGGGCATCTCTTGAAAATTTCTCGTCCCGTGATGCTTTTGATTGTCTGTACTATTTTCTTTGGACTCATCGTTGGCACACTTTGCACGAGAAAATGAACGTGGTCTTTGTCAGTTCCGATTTCTAGAAATTCCATGTCATATCGTTTTTCGATCTCGGAACATATTTGCTTTATCTCTTCATCTACCTCGGCAGAAAATACCGCTCGCCGATATTTCGCTGGACAGACGATATGATATAGCAATACTGAAACATTGTGGCTCTTATGAATGAACTTGCTCATTCTTAAAGTATAAAGCCGCAGCAAGCTGACGGGGAATTAACCCCATGGTGATTAGAAAGGCTGAATTCTTCGATAATGTTTCGGGCGGATTCTTCGGTGGAAAGGCGCGTATTATTAATTTTCAAAAAAGTTTCCAATAGATTAAATTGTGGTGTGCCGTAATCAAAAAAATTCAAATCAAATCAATCGTCAAGTGATTATGAAAAAACTTTAGGCCTGTCAATTTTGCCAATTCGAAACCAACAGTCATTTTTCCGACCGCAGGCGGGCCAAATATTACGACTAGTTTCATAAGCAATCAAACGCTTTTAAGCTTCATTTTGTTTGTAAAAAAAGATTTTAATAGTTCGGTTTCTCTTTCATCCGAAAAATTCCTGCTCTACTTCGTGTTAGTTTTCATTCGCAGCGGATAAAATTTAGCCTTTAATTTGATAAAAAGATTTGCGTCCCAAATATCGCGCCGAACTTCCCAATTCTTCTTCGATCCTCAGAAGCTGATTGTATTTTGCGATTCGATCCGAGCGGGAAAGCGAGCCTGTTTTGATTTGTCCGGCATTGGTCGCAACAGCCAGGTCGGCGATAAATGAATCTTCCGTTTCGCCCGAACGATGCGAGATAACCGCTGTCATATTGTTGGTTTTTGCCAATTCGATCGCATCGAGTGTTTCGGTTAGGGTTCCGATCTGGTTTACTTTTACAAGAATTGAATTAGCAGCACCGACATCAATTCCCTTTTGCAAGAATGTTGTATTTGTAACAAAAAGATCATCACCGACAAGCTGAACTTCTTTGCCGATCTTTTCGGTCAGATATTTCCAACCGTCCCAATCGTTTTCATCCATTCCGTCTTCGATCGAGATGATCGGATATTTTTCTGTCCAATCGATCCAATAATCCGCCATTTCCTGCGAAGTTAATTCACGTTTATCCGACTTTTTGAAAACATATTTTCCGTTGTCATAAAACTCACTTGCGGCGGGATCAAGCGCGATCAAAATATCTTCGCCTACTTTGTAACCCGCTTTCTCTATTGCTTCAAGAATCGTTTCTACCGCTTCTTCATTTGATTTAAGATTTGGAGCAAATCCGCCTTCATCCCCAACTGACGTAGAATAACCGCGCGATTTCAATACCTTTGCGAGATTGTGAAAGATCTCGGCACCCGCTCGTAGTGCCTCGGAAAAACTTTCAGCACCGACGGGCATGATCATAAACTCCTGAAAATCCACATTATTATCAGCATGCGAACCGCCGTTTATGATATTCATCATCGGAGTCGGCAAAACGCGCGCATTCGTTCCTCCGATGTATCGATAGAGGGGAAGTTGCAGATATTCCGCTCCCGCGCGCGCGATTGCCAGCGAAACAGCGAGGATCGCATTGGCACCTAGATTTGATTTGTTTTCGGTGCCGTCGAGCGCAAGCATTGTCTCATCGACGATCGTTTGATCGAGTGCGTCTAATCCTTCGAGCTCATAAGAGATTTTGTCATTTACGTTTTTTACCGCCTCCGTCACGCCTTTTCCCAAATAATGGGTCTCATCACCATCCCGCAATTCAACCGCTTCATTTTCGCCCGTTGATGCACCGCTCGGAACCGCGGCTCGACCCGTCGCGCCGGAATCCAATACTACCTCGGCTTCCAGCGTGGGGTTTCCGCGCGAATCCAAAATCTGTCGTGCCCAGACATCCTCTATTAGACTCATTTGTTAAATTGCTCCGTATTAAATACTGATCGTAAAACTATTTCGATAAATTTATCGCGTATCGCCCTTAAAAACAAAAAGACAAAATGGGAAAAAGTTTCACCATTTTGTCGGGAATCTCTTAAGCTAATTCGATTACTGCCTGAAAACCACGATAATCATGTTTGAATCCGTGTAATCGTAAATCGGTATTTTTTCTTGCGAGCCATTGCCGGATTCTTCGTAGCCAACAAGGGAAAGCTGACGGGCATAAAAATAGATATTTTCGGCAGGAATCATATTGAAATTTTTAATATCTTCCTTATAAAAAACATTTCCGTCCCTGCTATTCCAATAGAGGTCAGCTAAATTCACCTCAAACTCAAAGGATTCATTTGAGTTGATACGTTTTGTCGGTATTTCACTATAGGCGGAAAAGGTGCTTTCCTTTTCCCTGCAAACCGCTCCCAATTCACATTTCGAAAAGAAAAAATGAACTGTCATTAATCCGCTCGTTTTGAGCACTTCATCGGCTCTATTTGTAATCGTAAACTTTACCGGGATCTCTTTCGCGCCTTTCGAAATTGCCGTTTCCTCAAGCGAAATTTCAAGTTCGTAATTCCGCTCCTGAGCAAGAATTGCGGAGCAGCAAAACACAACAAGCGAAAAAATAATCAAAAACCTAAACTTCATTATCCGATTTTTTCATTCTGACCTTGAGGATCCGGCGTTTTTCAACTTCCTCGATCTCAAAAACGTGACCATTAAAAATTACTTCCTCACCGGCTTCAAGAAGTTGGCCAGCCTCGCTCATCAGAAAGCCGGCGACCGTCGTATAACCCTCAGAAAACGGCACCTTGACGCCCAAGCGGCGGTTTAGATCGCGAACAGCAAGCCCGCCGTCCAGGATCACGCTTCCGTCTTCCTGCTTATGAATTTGCTCAATCGCTTCGAGGTCATATTCATCGGCAATATCGCCAACAATTTCTTCCAGCAGATCTTCGAGTGTGATAATTCCTTCCACTCCTCCATGCTCGTCGACGACAAATCCGAAGTGGAATTTCTCCTTTTGCATCTGCCTTAAAACGTCTTCCAGCCGAGCTGTATCAACTACGTAAACCGGTTTCCGCAATATCTTTTCGATCCTGGATGATTCCGGATTCAGAAGAGCTATCATCACATCCTTGCTGTGAATTACTCCGGCGATATCGTCTAAAGATTCGCGGTAAACCGGAAGCCTCGAAAACCCGTGGGCTTGGAAAGCTTCGGCCAATTCTTCAACGCTTGCCGTAACGGAGATTGCGACGATTTCGGTCCGCGGAATCATCGCTTCGCGTACAGTTGTTTCTGAAAACTCAAAAACCTGATGAATTAGTTTTTGTTCTTCCGCGTTTAAATGACCGCTTCTTTTTGAAATGTCGATAAGCTGCCGGAGTTCATCTTCAGAGTATATCGAGCTGTGCTCGCCTCCTGAGTGGAGTCCAAAAAGCCCGACGATTTTTACACTGACCCGATCCAGCGCGTAAATCGGGATCTTGAAGATCGTGTAAAAGATCTTCGTCGGAAGCGCAGTCCACAGAGCAACCTTTTCGGCAAGCTCAAGCCCAAATAATTTTGGCGCCTGCTCTCCTAAAGTAATATGCAAGCTCGTAATTATTGCCAGTGAAATTATAAGCGCCACCGGATGCCGCGCAGCTTCCGGCAAGATCGAAAGAGGTCTGGTCAAAAGTTCGGCAACCGCCGGCTCGGCAAGGGTTCCAAGTGCAAGCGAGGCGATCGTGATTCCAAGCTGACAAGCTGAAAGATAGGGATTCATGTTATTCAGAATCTCCATCAATCGCGTTGCACTCTTTAAGCCCTGATCGGCAAGTATCTTTATTCGAGATTTTCTTACGGCGACATAGGCAAATTCGGCCGCAACAAAATACCCATTGAGCAAAACGAGCAATAAAACCAAGAACAGCTTAAATGCGGTAAAAGGATAATTGAGGGATTCTTCGACCGGTATGCCTTCGGCAAAAAAGAATAGGAATAAACTAGCAGGGTCGTCCATTGTAATAGGCGATTCTCAGAGGCGAAAATCTAAATCAAAAAGGTTCTCCGTTAACTATAAAATAAGCCTTGTGGGCGAGAAGATTATAGCACGTGTGTTTTGTGAGTGAAATGACATCGGTAAACGTTTCGCTGCATACTATTCATAATCCTTTCCGTCTAAGATCTCCTGAATAAGCGGCTGACAGGAACCGCAACCCGTTCCTGCGTTGAGTTTTTCGCCGATTGCTCCGACCGTCTTTAGATTTTGAAACCTGACCGCTTTTTCGATCGTCTCTTCTTCAACCCCGAAACACGTACAAATTAAAGGCTTTTCACCGCTCCATTCTGCAAGCTGTGACCTTCGATATTCGGCAAGTGCTTTATGAAGCGCATCAAAACACAAATCCGCGCAATGGATTCGGTCGACATCTATATCACCAAATTCTTCCGAAGCTACAATTTCCAAAACTTCCAAACCGTGCAGATCAGTTAAGTTTTTTCCCTGGATATTTTCCGATAATAGATCTGCAAACGCGATGACATAACCACAGCCGTTTGTGGTAAATTTTACTTTGGTAATTTTTTTGACGCTTTCGTCAATTTCCAAATAAAATCTGAGCGAGACTCCGCATGTAAAATTTGCTTCAGTGCCGATGGCGGAAGCTTCTGACAAACGGCCGGTATTTTTTGGCAAGTTAAATCTTTTGGATATTTTCTCCGGGTAGAAAGACATTGAGTTAGAAAGTAAAAACTAAAATCTAAAAACTAAAAAGGCAATGTGAAAATCCGCTTTTCATTATTTTTTTGTCCGGTTGCAGTTTATGTGTTTTCCCTTATCCGTGTAAAATAGTTTGTGTCGTTATGAAAGTCTTCTTCATTTTACTGTTTATTTTTGCCTTTCTATTCACCAACGGCTGCGATCGTGCGGCGGCTCCGATCTCAATTTCCGATCAGCCCATTTCAAAAAACCGTATGCCTCGCACAAATCTTCCAATGCCTCCGTCAAGACCTGTCGAACAAATGGGTTGGAAGATTTTTGACGGTATGGAGCAGAAACTCGGTGATCTCAAAGGAAAAGTACTCGTTCTCGATTTTTGGGCGACTTACTGCCCTCCTTGTATCGAAGAAATTCCGCATCTAAAAGCATTGCAGGCAAAATATGGAGATAGGGGTTTTCAGGTAATTGGGCTTCACGTAGGCGGCGAAGATGACCAACCGCGCGTTCCGGCGTTTGTCGAACGTTTGAAAATTGATTATCCGCTGGCGATTCCCGAAGATGAGCTAATTTATTCCCTACTCGGAGACGACAATCGGATCCCGCAAACACTCATTTTTGATCGTGAAGGAAAATTGGTGAAGCAATTTGTTTCTTACGACGAAAACGTAAAGAAAGAGATTGATAAAGCAATTGAAGAACAGTTTGCTGACTAACATTCTATGCGTGATATCCCCGTTGGTAATGGCTCCCTGCTTGTAACCTTTGACGAAAAGTATCAAATTCGCGACATATATTTTCCTCATGTCGGGCAGGAAAATCATACGGAGGGATTTCCCTTTCGCTTTGGTGTATGGGTTGATGGAGATTTTTCGTGGATCTCCGATGAAAGCTGGAAACGCACGCTAAAATACCTTCCGGAAACGCTGGTCACCGATGTCAATTTAGTAAACGAAGAATTGGGGATCGAAATTGTATCCAATGATACGGTTTTGAGCCACGAAAACGTTTTCTTGCGAAAAATCATTGTCAAAAATCTCAACGACAGCGTGCGGGAATGCCGGATATTTCTTCATCATGATTTCAGGATTTACGAAAATAAGGTCGGCGATACGGCATTCTACGATCCTGAAAGTTTTGCATTAATTCATTACAAAAAACATCGCTATTTTCTTATCAACACGGAGCCGCATTTCCATTCGTTTTCGACCGGTAGAAAGGCGTTTCGTGATCAGGAAGGAACGTGGCGTGACGCGGAACAGGGCAAGCTTTCCGGCGGTGCGATCACGGAGGGTTCTGTAGATTCTACCGTTCAAATTAATCTGCCCCTAAATTCAAAAAGCGAAGCCGAATTTTTCTATTGGATCGCCGCGGGTACTTCTCATGAAGAAGTCTGCTCATTGAACGAACATATTCTCGAAGAAAAACCACAAGCATATCTAAACTACACCGAAAATTATTGGCGCGTTTGGGTGAATAAACAGGGACGTGACTTTAAGGATCTTTCACCTGAAGTCGTGGATCTTTATAAGCGTTCGCTCTTGGTGGTACGCACACAGTTTGATAATAGCGGTGCGATAATCGCCGCAAATGATTCAGATGTAACCGAGCGGGCAACTGATCACTACAGCTATCTCTGGACGCGCGATGGTGCGTTTATCGCAAACGCGCTCGATCTGGCAGGTTATCCGCATTTTACGCGTATATTTTTCCGCTTATGCTCGGAAATCGTCCATGACGACGGTTATTTTTTACAAAAGTATAACGCCGATGGAACCGTCGCATCCGGTTGGCACGCGGCGTGGGATGTTTGGGCGAAAAAGAAACTTGTGCCGATCCAGGAAGATGAGACCGCCCTTGTTTTGTGGGCTATATGGGAGCATTACGATATATACCGTGAAGTCGAATTTGTACGAAAACTATACCGACCGTTGATCACGAAATGCGGAGATTTCCTGCTCAGATTTCGTGATGAAAAAACCGGATTGCCCTGCCCATCATGGAATCTTTGGGAGGATCGCCGGGGCGTTCACACGTTTACCTGTTCGTCGGTTGTCGCCGGGCTTCGTGCTTCCGCAAACTTTGCCGAGATGTTTGGCGATGCGTCACGAGCTGAAAAATACTCTGCGGCGGCGCAGGAGATAGTCGATGCCATGCGTGAGCATCTTTATAGCGAAGAAAAAGGGAGATTTCTCCGCGCCCTAAACTCAAACGACGACGAGAATTTTGAGGTGGACGAAATAATCGATGCTTCACTTTTCGGAATCTTTTATTTCGATATTTTTCGTGCAGATGACGAAGTAGTTGTTAACACAATGAAAGCCATCGAGCAGAATCTTTGGGTATCGGGTGAGATCGGGGGAATCGCCAGATTTAGTGATGATGGATATATGCGAATTTCCGATAAATATACTGGAAACGCCTGGTTTATTTCGACACTTTGGCTCGCCGATTATCGGATTGCTGTTGCGAAAACAAAGGATGATCTAAAAGGCGCAATAGAATTGCTCGAATGGACGGCGAAAAACGCCCTGGTATCCGGAGTGTTAGCTGAACAAATTCATCCCGAAAATGGTTCACCCGTTTCGGTTTCGCCGCTTACATGGTCGCATTCGACGTTTGTTGCGACAGTTGAGAATTATTTGAAGCGATTATCAAAAATAGCCTGATGCCCAAGACTTGGACAGAATCTAAAATACAAAACTTCATAACGAGCGAAATTGAAGAGTCGCTGACGCTTGAATATAAGTCTGCGGAGGCATTGGGAAAGAGTGATTATCAAAAAACGGAGATAACAAAAGACGTCTCGGCTCTAGCGAATTCAGCGGGCGGACTCTTGATTTACGGAATTCGGGAAAATGGAGTTCTGGAAAAGCGGCATCTTCCGGAAAAAATTACTCCGGTTGATCGAACCGAAATTCCGCGTGAATGGATCGAACAAGTCATTAACAGCATACGACCAAGGATTGACGGAATCATCATTCATTCTGTATCGCTAAGATCGGGCGAAAATGATGTTGTCTATTTGGTCGAAATTCCCGCAAGCAATACGGCGCATCAGGCAAATAATCATCGTTACTATAAACGCTTCAATTTTCAATCGGTCCCGATGGAAGATTATGAGATCCGCGACGTGATGTTTCGGGAGCAGAAGCCTGATGTCGAAATTAGGTTTTTGATCGAGGCAAGTAAAGATGATTACGACCTGATCATTGAGGCACGAAACACCGGCTCCTCGTTTGCCCAGTATGTGGCTTGCCTATTGGATATTCCGGTTAGTATTCTCAGGGAAATCAAAAACAAAATTAATGTGACGGATGGCGGAAAATTTTATCGGCACCGCTTGTTTAATCTGAATCAGGAATTTGGTGATGAAAATTTTAAGGCAAATTTTCCCCTACTAAGAAATATGTCAATGAGCTGGAAAATGCCTTTGAAACCTGATTTTAATGAGTTCGAAAAAGAAAATCTTGAGCTGAAATGGAAAGTTTTTGCGGATAACGCACTTCCAAAAGAGGGGCGAATTTCGATAAACGATATTGAGATCGTCGATTTGAGAAGGAAAGGCTCGCCATAGCTTGTAACATTTTGTTGTTATCCATAACCTATAAAACATCTTATGAGAAAAGCAAAAATTTTAGTGACGCTCGGTCCCGCTTCTGATACTCAGGAGGCAATTGAAAAACTTATCGAAGCCGGCGCAAATGCAGTTCGCATCAATATGTCTCACGGCACGCAAGAGGAACACGATAACCTCATTGTAAATTCCCGGGCCGCTGCGGAGAAATTGAATTCTCCCCTTTCAATTTTGGTCGATCTTGCCGGGCCAAAGATCCGCACACGTTCGCTCAAAGATCACCAAGCCGTGACGCTCCATAAGGGCGAGACGTTTTCGCTCACAAAGCTCGATATTATAGGGGACGAAAAACGTGTAGCTACTAATTTTGATCAACTTCCGGACGTTGTAAACATAGGCTCGCGGATACTGCTCGATGACGGTTCGCTGGAATTGGAAGTTACCGAGAAAACGGGAACCGACGTCGTCTGCCGGGTTATTTCTGGCGGTTTATTGTATGAAAGCAAGGGGATAAATTTACCAAACACGGTAATACCGATTCCTAGTTTGACAGATAAAGACCGAAAAGATTTGGATTGGGCACTCGAAAAAGACGTCGATTACGTAGCACTTTCCTTTGTTCGCAAAGCCAAGGACTGCCGGGAAGTTAAGGGAATAATTAAAAAACAAAACAAACGGAAATTCGGGCGTGCGCTGCTGGTTGCGAAGATCGAAAAATCCGAGGCGATTGAAAATCTTGACGAGATCATTGAAGCATCCGATGGATTGATGGTGGCGCGCGGTGATCTTGGCGTCGAAACAAGTGTCGAACTCGTACCGATCTACCAAAAAGATATTATTCGCAAATCGATAGCAAAAGATAAGTTTGTCATAACGGCCACGCAGATGCTGCAATCGATGATCGAGAATCCGCGACCGACGAGAGCCGAAGCCTCGGATGTGGCAAACGCAGTTTGGGATGGAACGGATGCCGTTATGCTTTCCGCAGAAACCGCGGCTGGAAATTATCCGACAGAAAGCGTCGCAACTATGTCGAAAATTATCAATTCTGCCGAAACGCTAAAACCCAGACGACTTCGAAAACCGATCAAATTTTCTCAGAAAGCTTCCGGGCGCACATCGCAAGCACTTTGCAAAGCCGCAGGATATTGTGCGAAAGAAATTAAAACGGAAAAAATCGCAGTGTTTACCGAATCCGGATTGATGGCGCGGCGGCTCTCTTCATTTCGTTCGGGTCTGCAAACATTTGCATTGACAACCTCTGACCGTGCCCGAAATCAGCTCGCACTGATCTGGGGTGTTTCACCTATGTATCAAGAAATGCACGATTCTACAGAAGAAATGCTAAAAGTGGGAGAGAGAACTTTGATAAAAAACGAAGCTGTAGAAAATGGTGAAACACTTGTAATGATGGCTGGACGTCTTTCGGGTTTAGGGCTGTCGAGTTCGGTTGTAGTTTGGACGATCGGTGAAGATACTCCGAGGCGATAAGTACATCATCGGAATTAACCAACTATTTCTTAAAAGCTTAATTGGGTCAAACTTTCGCCAACAATGAATTTGATGCAGGTGCACCACGTAACAAACCCTCTGTGCTTAAGTCCTCGTCCACATCTTCCCAATGGATTCCGTAACCGCCGCCGCTGATTCTCCAGTTTTTTCTTTGGGATTCGGTAGCCTTTAATAAACGTGGATACCAAACCGGAGGCACACTTATTGTTCTGCCGTCCATCAATCGGACACTTAATTCATCTTCAGTTATATTCATTTCTGCGACTCTTTCATCATTCGTCGCTGCTAAAATACTCATTCCATGCCTCCAATAATCGGCTCTGATTTTCTAAGACAATTCTTTCAACTTGCCGTAATTCCCTCGCATTAAAACCACGATTATATCCTAATGAAACTGGATCCAACCAAAACTTCGCCGACAGATTATCACAGTCAATGTGAATATCTATCGGTTCATTTGGTTCGTGGTTGTAAAAATAAAACCGATACGCTTGGTCTCTCGAAACAGTCGGCATACCAAAGTACTATAGTGTATTTAACTTCACACATCGAAATATTTATTTCACACGAAAAGTGAATTCTAGGAACAAAAAACCTCCATTCACACTACAAGTATGGTGGAACAGAGGTTTTCTAGATCGTTTACAAATTTACGCGCTTTTCGACGAAGCAGCGGTGCCCTCTAGTTGCTCAGAAGCCATTGCCGTTCCTTTAACCCGCGATTCTATTTTTCGAAACGCGATGTCTCTCGCAATATCCGGCGAACCGTGTTTTGGTTTTACGTCGATGCTGAAAGGTGAAAAGCCGCAATCGTCGGTTGAGCCGAGTCTTTCGACCGGGATATATTTCGCGGCGGTTATGAGATCGTCGCGAACTTGCTCCGGTGTTTCGACCGTCGGATTTAGCGGGTCGATCACGCCTATGAAGCAGACTTGCGGAACACCGTTTGCGTCTTCGCGGCGGTGTTCGCCGATCAATTTATAAACACGTTCTTTATCCTTTTCGCTGGCGAGTTGGATCAGGAAATATCCAGCGTTCATCTTGAACATACTCGGCAGCATTTCTGCATAATCCACTTCATCGCTGTGTGTTGAATCGCAATCACCGCCGGGACACGTATGAATCCCGATGTTTTTGCGTTCATCAGCCGTAAAACGATCAATTACCCGGTTATTCAGTTCAACAAATGAGTCGAGCATATTGCGTCCGGTCCAGGGATTATTCGGATCATTCTTGCACGCCAATCTGCCTTCGGTGAAATCGATCGAAACCCTTTTAGCTCCCGCCGCAAACGCAAGGCGAATGTCTTTTTCCGCCTCGTCACAAAGGTCGTTTAGAAATTCCTCACGGGTATATCCTTCCACTTCACCATCTAAAGGATAAAGCAAGGAGAGCATCGAAGGTGCGATAACGGCTTGTTTCAGGGGTTTTGTCGCGTATTTTGCCGATTCATTCAGATAATCCGCCGCATAGGTTTTGTATTTAAAAGGTTTGCCTGTCAGACGCGGTAATTGGCGATGATGTCCGTCCGTAAAAATTGCAAAGTATTGTCCATCACCGGCTAAATTATCGGCCAGTCCTGTTCCTGCAAGAGTGTCCGCCAGGGGGGGTAAGTTGCGAAACTTGAAGCACGCTGTTCACCATCCGAAACTATCGGAGCGCCTGTTGCTTCCATTCGCTCGATCGAATCCTTGCTGGCTTCGTCTTGAATTGTTCTCAATTCTTCGTGGGTTATTACTCCTTCATCATAAGCGGCAGTCGCGTCCTGAAGTTTCATTGATCGCGGTAATGATCCGACATTTTCAGTTGGTATAGTCATCTTTTCTTTTCTCCTTTGTCCTATTCTCAAGAAAATACGTCATTCAGCCCCAAAGATCACGGGAATGCTGAGATATTACTTAACATAATTTTAATTATGAGTAGTAATTATATACCTTTGCGGAAAATTAGCAACAGATTTCTTCACAAGTTCGAGGGAATTTGATGCCTTCTATTTAACGATATTAAGCGTTCACTATCATCTTTCCGAAAGTAGCGGTTTGATTGCAAGAATACCGTCGATCACACTACGATGAAATTATTCTGTCAAGAATTGTTCTGACGCCACCCGCTTTCAATCTACGAAGCTTCTTCCAATTTTCGTCCGCCGTTCCCTTCGCCCGGTCTGTAAGAAACGCGGCTTCAGGATGTTGGTCGAGCGAATAGTTATCTCTGGCGAGAAGCCACACTTTTGCGTATTCTGCGAATGTCGGCGCCTCACCGCGGGACCAAAAGTCGCGGCATTTGATACGGGCGATCGCACCGTTTTGAAACCTGCCATTAGTTAGTTCTTTGAGCAGCGATATCATCTTGGGATTTTTCTTTTCGTAGCAGCCGTAATAGAGTAGGTCCTTTTCGCTAAAGTTTTCGGGCAAACCCGATAGGCGAACGATCTCTTTTTTAAAAATAGTGGGCGGCGGTATTTTTTTCCGGTTTTCAAGAAATGTGTGACCCTTTCGATTACGACTTTCTTCCGATCCTTGTCTCGTGAGACGTGGAGTTTTCCATCTTCGGTCCCGATCATTATTCGATACGGAATCGAATGCGAATCGCAAAAGGAGTATAGCTCTGCCGTATTCAGGTAGAAGAGATTCTTGAAAAGTTCGCGTTGTTCAGATTTCGTCAGGTTCGAAATTAATGACGCCATATTACGATCTAAGTTTCACTGCGGTGCCATAGACAAGAATTTCGGAAGCGTTTTTCATGATGGAGCTTGTTGTAAAGCGAAGACTGACGATCGCATCGGCATCCATTTCCAGCGCAGCCGAAACCATACGGCTTATTGCCTTGTGGCGGGCTTCCGTAAGCATTTCCGTGTAACCGGTAATTTCGCCGCCAACAAGAGTTTTTAGACTCGCGACTATATCTTTCCCGATATGTTTGGTCTGCACTACATTTCCGGTAACTACGCCAAGAACCTCTGAAATTTCACGCCCCGGAACATCTGGAGTGTTTGTATAAATCATCTGTTTGCGCATAAAAACCTCTGTTGATTGTTAACAACTGCCAGGAACCTTCCATCCGGGCTGGCAGCCAAGCGAGTCGCCGTTTCTGATCGAAGTAAAATAAACGCGCGAGCTATCCAGCGAAAACGACGGCTGATTATCATACCCCTTATTGCTGATGATATTTTCGCCTTTTGTAAATGTGTAATTACCGTCGTCTTTTGTAATTGAAACGAGAAAGATCTCTGAATCCGGTGCTTGTGCGAAAGCAGTAACGGTCGCAAAAAATACGACAAAAATTATAAAGCTGAAATGTTTCATATTTAGCGTTTTGGTAATTGAGTTTTCCAGATCTCTTTCCCATCCTGAGTATTTAACTGAACGACCGTTTTTCCGTCCAGTGCAATTACGATCTCTGAATTGTCAAGACTCGCGATAAATGCTTCGCCGTCTTCTATTGCAAACTCGGAGATCAGCTCGCTCGTGTTCAGATCGTAGATCGCCACACTCGGAGCCTTTCTATTACGGCCTTTTCCGGATTCCGACCAGAGCGCCGCAATCGCTATCTTGGTTCTGTCCTTGGAAATCGCGATCGACCGCAATTTGGTAACCCTTAAGGGATTCATCTCCGATTTTCTAGTTTCGTCGAAACTTTTCCGGAAGATTTCGCCACCGGTTTCGGTGTTAAAGGCAACCACAAGTTTCGCATCAGTCTTTGAAAATGCTGCGGCAGCAATTTTTCCGTTCGCCGTTGCATCTGTTATCGGTAAATTAAATAGGTTGACCGCATTATCAAACTTATCAATGGCTTTTGTCCCGGATATTTCGCCGTTTTCGAGATTAATTTTATAAAAACCCCAGATATCGGGGTCGAAATCGTGATTTTCATCGGCTGGAATTGTTCTTGGTTTACCGCCGGCAAAAACCAATAAATTATTGTTGTTAAGTAGTTTAACAGGAAGCGTCAGATAGGATTTTTTATTTAGCTTAACCGCGTCGAGCTTTTCGAGAGGCAATTTAAGAAGCCTTAGAACATCCGTCTTATCGGTCGGTTTTTCAACGAAAACTTCCAGCTCTGCGCCGCGTTTTTTTCCGATTTTTCTGCCATTGTAGCCGACCAACGTGTTATTCGAATTAATACCTATCAGCGTCGAACCCGCTATTCTGCGAGGGTATGTTTCTCCAGTTTCGATGTTTATTATTTCGTCTGAATAGACCGCGAGGATCTCGTTATTCGCCGAGCAAACCACAGCACCTTGTTTCTTATCCGCGCTTATTTTCTTTATTATTTGACCGTCATTCGCATTGATAGCAAATGTGTCCGCTTTATTACCGATCCCGATCTTTCGACCATCCGGCGTGACACATGCAGGAAATTGAGATTCCGTTCGATCTATATTCAGGCATGCCGCGCTAATTACCACTAAAATCGATAATACGGCTAAAAGATTAACGAGATTTTTCATCGTTTTTTTATTGCAAACCCTAGTCATATTTTGAAGGTAAATTCTCGCGCCCCCATTTCAATGAGCGGCTCATCCATACGAGTTCGTCTAAAAATCCTTGAACTCGTTTTTCGTAAGCCTCGTCAAGAAGATTTCCATTATCATCAAATTTCTTTTGAACCTGCGGAAAATTAAGGTCTGAAAATGTTGCCGCCAAACCGAGCTCGCGAACCATCGGGACACATGCTTCGATGACCCGCGTTCCGCCCCAAACGCCCGCCGAAACTCCAACAAAAGCCACTGCTTTGTGGATATATTCTTTTAGAAGCAGATCCAAAACGCTCTTCATCGTTCCCGGATAGCCATGGTTGTATTCGGGCGTTACTATAACCAGACCGTCAGCCTTGATTATCGCATCTCGCCATTCCGGAAATTGATCCTTTAACCCTGTTCCGTAATCGTCAACCGGAAGATCGAAATCGCGGACATCGAAGAATTTTGCTGCAATATCATCGCGCTCATTCATTTTCCGAAAGACCCATTTTGCGACATTCTCGCTTTGACGGTCTTTACGGCCTGTTCCCAATAAAAGTTGTATCCGAACTTTTTCTAAATCCATATTAAAAAGTATTGTTTTACACTACGGTGGCTTCGAGTTTTTTCTTCTCGTCTATAAGTTTTATTGTTTTTATCTATATTCCGGATAATCAAATCTTTCTCCGTCATCCCATTCAGTTTTTACATTTCCATAAGCGGGAAATCCGCCAAGTTCTTTAAGAATCGACGCAAGGTGCATTAGATTCCAGGCCATAAATGTCGTGTTTCGTTGTGTAAATTCGTTTTCCTCGCCGCCTGAATCTTCGTCTAAATACGACGGTCCCGGTCCTGCTTCACCGATCCAACCCGCGTCGGATTGCGGCGGAATCGTGTAACCGAGATGCTGCAATGAGTATAAAATATTCATAGCACAATGTTTGATACCATCTTCGTTTCCCGTGATTATGCATCCGCCGGCTTTGCCGTAATATATGTATTGACCAAATTCATTTGTCTTGCCCGATTCGGCATATAGCCTTTCGATCACACGCGAACAAACTGAAGATTTTTCCCCAAGCCAAATCGGCGTACCGAGAACTAAAATGTCTGCGTCCATAACCTTTTCATAAATCTTGCCCCATTCATCTTTTTCAAAACCATGTTCCGTCATGTCGTGGTAAACACCCGGGGCAATTTCGTAATCCGTGGCACGTATTTTTTCGACCGCCACGCCATGCTTTTTCATAATTGCAATGGATTTCATCATCAATCCATCCGTGTGTGAAATCTGGGTTGAAGGTTTTAAAGTGCAATTTAAATAAAGTGCTTTTAAGTTTGAAAAATCTCTCCTGTCCGAGCCTTTTGGTAAATCTTTTTTGTCTGTCATTTTCCCTCTTTCTTAGCAGCAGCTTCAGCCAATCCTTTGAGGGCCCCGGAAATTTTTGTTAAGACTTCATCTTGCCCGCTGATGTTATGATTTTCCGCCAAAACATTCGGATCGTTATAAAGCACATATACATTGCCCTTTTCGTCTTCATAAACGAGCATTTTCTGCGGAAGATCAACCCCTATTTCCTGATTCGCTTTCATCAAAGGTGTGCCGAGTGCCGGATTTCCAAACATAATGACCTTTGTAGGGCGAAGTTCTATTCCAGCTTTCTTAGCATTCGCGGAATGATCTAATTCGGCAACGATTGCCAAGGGTTCTTTCGATTCGATCGCTTTTTTTAACGCATCATAGGTTTCGTCAAAACCCCTTTCACTTTTAACTTTAACGTGCCGTTCCGGCGGGGTTTCGATTGATTTCGGCTCCGCCGACTTATTATCATTTTGTTGATTAATTACGGAAGGTTCAGCGGTGTCAGAGTTTCCGCAGGAAGAAATAAATAAAGCACCAAATAAGAATGCAACAAGCCAGAAATTTTTCATAATATCTGATTATTGCAAAGATTGAGCGCTTTTTGAAACGAATCAGATTTGAGGTATTGTCTAAAACACTACCAAAACTGTCAATTTCGTGAAAGGAAAAATATAATTATGCCATGGCAAAATGGATCAACAGCGTTATTTCAACCGGAAGACTCGATGTTTACAATAATATTCAGGGTAGATGGGCGAGAATTTTCAGAGACGGTTTATCGGATATCAATCGACTATGTAGGCAATACGATATTCCAATTGAGTTTCGCGAGGTTAGGGATCAGGATGCGGCTAATATTGTGATAGCAACCGCAAATGGACCCACTACTTTTCGGCACGGATCTCAGGCTTTTCGATTTTCCGTCGAAGGTTCTCGACTTCACGGCCATATGCTCCCAATAGGCACGGGTGAGATAATGCAAAAAGCATTTATCTTTCTCCCCGAAAACCCGATGATATCGGCACCACGCGGCAGCCGTCCAACGGGCGTTAAGGTCATGCGGGCAATGCAGGTTCATGAGTACATACATTCGATCGGATTAAGCGACCGCGATCATTCGGGTAACGATATTTTTACGGGTCAGCCCACTTACAGAACCGGACGTTCTCCCGACACCGATGAAGCTGGCATAAGGAGTGGACCGTTGGTTTCCTCCCTTTTTTCTAAACGGCCCAACGCTGTCGAAAATAGGTGAGGCATGGAGCTAGTTTAGACGGTTCGTTTTAGATTAAAACTCGAGGCGTATCACTTTGCTAGATTTTTCCCGGGACCGTATAAAGCCCGCCCCGACATTTTTTCCGTCATCTTATTTCCGTTAAATACGATTTCACCGTTTACGATCACGGTTTGAAAACCTGTCGCATATTGATGCGGCTCTTCAAAAGTTGCTTTGTCCGAGATCGTGTTTTCGTCAAAAATAACAATATCGGCTGCCATTCCTTCTTTCAGAAGTCCACGGTCGTTAAAGCCAAACGTCTGTGCCGGAAGCGATGTCATTTTTCGTATCGCGTCTTCGAGCGAAATAGTCTTAAGCTCGCGAACGTACCGAGCCAAAACTCTTGCGTTGTTTCCGTAGCCGCGCGGATGCGGAATGCCTTCACCAAAATCACGAACACCGGAATCGGCGGCGATCATGGTAAACGGCTGGCGGATAATGTTTTGAACATCGTCTTCGCTCATCACACGGTAAACCATCTGAGCTCCGCCTTTTTCATACATCTCAAACATCTGTTCGATCTGTGCGTCGAGCTTTTTCGAACCGCGTATGGTCTTGGTTATCTCTGCTATATTTTTTCCGTTAAATTCAGGGTTTGGTTTGTAACTCGCAACATATGCAAAACTCAGATCCTTAAACTTCTTCCTCTTAAGATCTTCTTTCAGATCTTTGACGACACGCTTCCGAGTTTCAGAATCGGCGAGCCGTTTTCTACCCTCATCGCGCCCTCCGGCAATTGCCCAGCTCGGCATACGCGCATCCAGCGATGTAGATGATGCGGTATAGGAATACTGATCGACAGTCACCTGGAGTCCTCGCTCGCGAGCCGCTTTTACGAGTCCGATGGTCTTGTCGCTTTCACCCCAAAGCGCTTTGCTCGAAATTTTGAAGTGCGAAATTTCAACCGGCATATTCGCCTCTTTGCCGATATTTATTGCCTCATTGATCGCATCGATAACCTTTGTTCCTTCGTCACGAATATGGCTTGCGTAAATTCCTTTGTATTTGGAAGCTGCTTTCGCGAGTTCGACGACCTCGGGAGTTTTCGAATAAGTGCCAGGCACATAAATTAAGCCGGTCGATAATCCGACGGCGCCTTCGCGCATTGCTTTTTCGACCAGAGCATTCATTTTTTGTTGCTCATCCGGTGACGGATCGCGGGCATCCAAGCCAACTATTGCACGACGAACGGTATTATGCCCAATCAGCGTCGCAATATTTATCGCAAGCGGTGTGTCATTTATCTTTCCGAGAAACTCTCCAATGTCATTGGACGAACCCCCGCAATTTCCTGTAACCAAAGAGGTGACACCCATGCGAATAAAATTTTCGGCCGATGGGTTGCTGTAAATATTTTCGGTGTGAGCATGAACATCGATAAAACCCGGTGCGACGATTTGATTCTTAGCATCGATCACTTTCTTCGCGCCAACAAAATCGAAATTTCCGATCTTAGCGATCTTGCCGTCTTTTACAGCGATGGATCCGTAATACCAGGGGTTTCCGGTTCCATCGACTATCCTCGCATTCGTGATCACAAAATCGAAATCCTCTGCCCCTGCACCAAAAATTGAGGAAACAGAAATTACCGAAAAACATAGCATCCAACAAATTACCGATCGTATTATTTTGCTATCTATCATTATCTTTTTCCTTGATTATTAGAATTGATCAAATCGAGCACATATTGGGCAGCGATTGCCATTCTTACCTGATCGTGCGCTACTTTTGGCGCATCGATCAAACGCCAATTTGTGTTCGGATTTATTGCCTTGATTTTATTATACATAAAACCAGCCCGCTCGAATCGGTTTTTACCCTGCGCATCGGCTTCGGGCGTCTGCTGAAGATTTGCAGTACGCTCTACGTCCTCAGTTCCACGCAGTATCATCACGTGTTTCAGCGTCCAGTGCACCACGTCTTCACGGGTAAACGAAAGGCCTTCGTGTTTCAAACCGTATGGATACCCCTGTTCGAAATCCGGAAGTGTGTACCAACCGGGATTTGCTGCAAGAGCAAGACGTACTTTTGCTTTGGGCATAAACAGCACAAATCGATGGACAAACTGACCTCCCGCCGAATGTCCGAAGATATCGTAAATATCACTCTTTAGACCCAACGCAGACGCCGTATTTTTTTGAAGATCATCGACTATTTGAAATGTCCATTTCTTCTGACGCACCTTTTTATCGTCCTTTGTAAAAACGTTCCCGGCGTTGTATTTCCTTGTGCCATTCCAATCCTTGGCATCAAATAGCGGTGCGATAACGGCGTAATCATTTTTCGCCGCCCATTTTTCCCATCACTATATATACTTAAGTGCAGTTCTGCTCATTCCGTGCATCACCACGAGAAACCGGGTGTTCGGATTTAAGGATTTCGGCAAAAAAATAAAAGTACGCACGGGTGGATTCAGCTCGGTCTTATAAAGAAAAGAAGAGATCTTATTCGGCGCGAATACCACCACCGTGAATACTCTTGTAGAATCTCCGATCGCCGTAATGTGATAGATCGTTTCTTTTCTGCTCACTTTCGGCAGCGAAAAATTTACTTTTGTACCCCTGGCCGTCGCAAAATCTTCCTTGCGGCTGGATCGCCCGATTCCTCGTCAATCAGTTCTTGAGCAACTATCCATGTCGCGGCGCCGGAGTCTTCAAAGGTGTGCTTACCTTCAAGTTTGAATTGCCCTTGTATTAATTGTTCAGCATTTGCAGAAACCGTAAAAATTAGAAGCAGCAGGAATAAACCGAGTAGTACACTCGTTCTGTTAGTTCCAAAACATTCCGACGTCATTTTGTGATTCTCCTTAATATCTCCGGAAAAGGTTCTAAATCAAAATCCCACAAAACCGGCAAAATGAAATAGACAATGATCGAAAGCATGAAAATCGATATGATATTCATCCAGAATCCGGCGCGAACCATATCGGGAATTTTTAGATAACCTGAGCCAAATACGACTGCGTTTGGAGGTGTAGCGACGGGAAGCATAAACGCGCATGAGGCGGCAACCGTTGCGGCAACCATCAGCAAGAAAGGATGAACATCAATTATCAACGCCATCGGCGCAAGCACCGGCAGGATCATCGCGGTTGTTGCCAGATTTGATGTAACCTCTGTCAAAAAGTTTACGGCGGCGATCAGAATGAATACGAACAAGAGAATTGATATTCCTTCCAAAAGCGTGATCTGTCCGCCTATCCATTTTGCCAAACCGCTGGTTTGAAATCCTTCCGCAAGCGCCATTCCTCCGCCAAAAAGAAGCAAGATTCCCCACGGAAGTCTTACGGCCTCGTCCCAATTTATGAGTTGCTTGCCTTTCTCTTTGGCGGGCAGGAGGAATAAAACGACCGCAGCAAACATCGCAATAATGGTGTCATCGATCGCGGGAACGAATCGCTTTATCAAAAACGACTGGCAGATCCATGCGACTGCTGTCAAAACAAAAACAGCAAGCACCAGCTTTTCTTCATACGAAACCGTACCCAATTCCGCGAGTTGGTTTTTTACCTCTGCCTTTCCGCCCGGAAATTCCTTTTGTTTGAACTTAAAGGCGATCCGTGTCAAATAAATCCAGCAGATCACGAGCAATGAAACGGAGATCGGAAAGCCAAACATAAACCACTGCGAGAATGTGATCTCGATACCATAAGTTTCTTTAACAACACCCGCTAAAACGAGATTTGGCGGCGTACCAATAAGCGTCGAAATTCCGCCGATCGACGCACTGTATGCGATCGCGAGCATGAGTGCCTTGCCGAAGATCAGATTCTCGTTTTCCTCGGTTGCCGGATTATTCTGAAGTTGAGCGACGATCGCAATTCCGATCGGAAGCATCATAACGGTCGTCGCAGTATTTGATATCCACATCGACATAAAAGCCGTTGCGATCATAAAACCTAAAATAATCCTAACTACATCCGTACCAACAAAATTGATGATCGAAAGCGCAATGCGTTTGTGCAGATCCCACTTCTCGATCGCTATAGCCAGTACAAAACCGCCGATGTAGAGAAAAATATATTTATGTCCAAAAGATGCGGTAGTTTTTTCAAGTGAAAGTCCGCCGGTAAGTGGAAACAAAAGAATCGGCAAAAGGGCAGTAACGGCGATCGGCATCGATTCGGTGATCCACCAGATCGCAACCCAGGCTGTTGTTGCAAGAATCGCATTTGCCTCTTTTGATAATCCCTCAGGATGAAAGAAGAACAGTATAACTAAAAACGCGATAGGTCCGGCTACCAAGCCTATGGTTTTCGAATTTGCATTCATAGCGTATTTTGACCGTAGAAATCGTCTTCACAAGCTCGAGCTATAGGTGCTTGCAGGAAAGTGTGACAATAACGTGCTTTTTCAGAACAATTTACTATCACACTTTACCTGAGAGCTGCCTGGATGAACTTTTCTATGTCAGCTTGTTTTTCATTATTTCTTCAAACTCCTTTTCATCCTCATCATCAAAATCGAGTTCTGCATCAGGGTCGAAATCTCCTGCATTGGGATCGTTATACACGTCAAGATCGATCTTGTTTTCTCCTTTTGCCACAACGACTGAAACCATTGCATCCCCCGTAATATTTACGGCGGTTCGACACATATCGAGCAGGCGATCAACGCCTAAAATGATTCCGATTCCTTCAAGCGGCAAGCCAACTTGATTTAGAACCATGGCCAGCATAATTAGCCCTACGCCAGGCACACCTGCGGTACCGATCGAAGCCAATACAGCCATTCCGATCACTGTTAAATATCCCGTAATTCCTAACTCGACGCCGTAAACATTGGCGATAAATACGGTGGCAACACCTTGCATTATGGCGGTTCCGTCCATATTTATTGTTGCACCGAGCGGAACTGTAAATGATCCAACCGAATTATTTACGCCGAGCCGTTCGACAACGGAACGTAAAGTTATCGGTATTGTCGCGTTCGAGCTCGCCGTGGAAAACGCAAATGCCTGCGCATCTCGCATTTTCTTCATAAATATAATTGGGTTATAACGTGTTAAGACATATAGAAGAACCAAAATAGTAACGAAGAAATGAATTCCTAATGCACCGAGAACGGTTAAGAAATAACTCGCCATCGGCATCAATAAACCAATTCCTTGTTCCGAAAAAGTCTTCGCGATCAAACAAAAAACACCGATGTGTGCAACGCTCATTACAATGTCAACCAGCTTCATTGCAACTTCATTGAGCATCTCTGCACCTTCAACAACAGGGCGAACGGCTTTGCCGATCATCAAAAGACTTACGCCCACCATAATTGCGTAGAAGATAATGCTGAGCATCTCGCCATTCGCAAAAGCGGTGATCGGATTACCCGGAATGATATCGATGAAGATTTTCGTGATCGGAGGGGCTTCGTTTGCTGTAACTTTTGCAACTTCGATCCCTTCCATTACGAAACCCTGACCCGGCCCGATTAACTTCGCGAGGATGATTGCCGTTGAAATCGCGATCACTGTCGTCAGCACATACAAGAAAAATGATTTAATTCCGATGCGACCGAGGGCGGCAATATCGCCGATTCCGCAAACACCGCAAATCAGAGAAAACGTAACCAAAGGAACGACCAGCATTTTTAGTGAATTGATGAACATAGCTCCCAACATATGGAAGATCCCATCAACGAACCACGTTTTAACAAACGCGTTTTCACTTAAAAAAGTGTTGATCAGTACCCCTGTGATCAAGCCTAAAATTAAGCCCAATACAACCTTCACCGTCAGACTCATTTTCTTTCGTTCAGCCATAATTTCTAGTCAACCTGTAGAATTGGATACGCTATCGTAACAAAAATTCTTTAAAAATGGTGCATCTTTTCCGCCGCTTCCCATCCTTTCTCCGATCACATTTCCCGCCGCGTCAACACGAAAACTTTTAAGACCGAGTTGCTCAAATCGCTCTTTGAAATAAAGTCCGCGTTTTTCTTCTTGAAAAGTAGGAGAAGGAATTTCAGTTAGTTTTATTTGCTCTTCGATGGTTTCGGGTTCGATCCGTTTTATGTAGTCAAGAGCCTCGACGATTTTTGTATTTTTCGTAAGGGAACCTACATCCGTCGAGATTTGGGCAGCAAGACTCGCGTTTAATCCGGCGAGAAACAAAACAAAAATGATTTTTTTGAAAGACTTACTCATAATTAGCAGCTACCGGGAGTTTCAGTTTTGGCGACGTAAAAAAGCCGGTTTTATCATTCGGCGAATAGCAAAGGATAAAACCGATAAATGTTCGTCGCTCAGGGGTTGGTATCCAGAGCGCAGACGGAAGGTGTCGCCCCCGCACCGGAATCAAAAGTTAAGCTTCAGCGCAAACTGCATCAACCGTGGATTGGTGATCGTGGTCGTCGTCTGACCAAAGCTGGTGCTAAAGATATCCGTGGAAGGTGTGCCGAAGTTCGTATTGTTGAAGGCGTTGAACACCTCCCAGCGAAATTCTATATTCATGGTCTCGGTGATCTTAGTTCGCTTCGTCAGATTAAAGTCAACCATGAAGCGCCGAGGACCGTAAATCGGGGTCTGTGTCAATTGGCCTAATTCACCTGGATTTGGCAGTTGGAACAGACCCTGAGTCGCATTAGAATCCGTACAAGTCGCACCGGTACGTACAGACAAACAGGGGTCAAGCCAAAATATGCCGCCTCCGATGTCTTGTCGACCGGTGAGATTGCGGAGTTCTTTAGCAGTCGTTGGCTGCGATAGATTGACCGTGTTATCTCCCGAAATAGCAGCACGGTGAAAAGTACCGATACCCGATGTGATCGACAATGGACGGCCGCTGCGCCAATTGACGATTCCACCAAACTGCCAGCCACTGAGCAATTTCTCCCAAACGCCTGTGGCGCCGGAACCAAAATGCTTACCCTTTCCGAATGGAAGTTCGTAAACCCAGTTAGCTTTGAACAAATGACGAGGCATAAACTGTCTGATACTGTATCGCGGGTTGCGGCTCGAACTCGCACGGGAATCGTTTAGAAGACTATTTGAATCTCCATCAAAGTCGGACAATGCCTTGCCGAACGTGTAATTACCTTGGAGAGTAAATCCATCGGAGAACCGCCGGCGAACCTCGATTTCCAGAGCGTGATAGGTTGACGAGCTATTACTGGTCAACCGGCGCGAGCTGGCAACAAACGGGTTAGCCGAGAAGAAATTGAGCGGCAGGCGACCTGCGAGAACCTGACCCCAAAAACTTCCACCTCGGATACGACTCTGAGTGGAGAGCCCTCCTCCTGTAGCGCGAGGCCGGGAGGTTCGGTCGATAAGAAGCTCATCAAGAAAATCACCCGTTTGATTAAACTCGAGTCCGTCGCGGAGTCCCGATGTGGTAGCCAGACGGGTTGAATCACCAGCGATCAACACGTTCATCAACGGATTGGCAACGTTACACGCGTTGCCTCTTTCGTCGAACCGATCTTCGCCATTCGCCCGGTTACAGGCTAAGTTTTGCTGGGCAATGACGAACGACTGCTGAAACGTCATTCCGGAAACCGAGTCAAGCGCATTGACGTTGTATTCATTGAAGTCTTCAACGCGGCGCAGCTTAACGCCACGATTACCGACATAACGGATCTCAACGGCAAGGTTTGGCAATACTTCCCTCTGAATGCCAAGTGTCCATTCGTTGTAGTACGGCGTTCCCAGGTTTTTTTGGTAAGTTCGAAAATCCTGGGTTGTGCTGTCGAGGATAGACCGGGTCACGGGAAGTACGAATGGCGGCACTGCAGCGATCGGCGGATTTGCGGTGTCCAGATCGCGAAGAAACAGGGTGTTGTTAACACAGGCTCCGTCGGACGGAATGCAATCCTGATCGACCGTTAATCCTTCATTATCGTCCGTATTGGTATCGATGATCGCGAAGTGATCCTGCGAGTAGCTTATGCGGAAGCCAGCCCGAATTGACGTTTTTCCGTCTTTAAAAGGATCCCACGCGATTCCCAATACGGGACCGAAATTATTATAGTCGTTGTCCCAAAGGGGACGGCCGTTATTCGAGCCCGCCGGCTCGTTCGGAACCGCACACGAGTTGATTAACGAAATGACATTATCGGTCGTCGCACTAACAGGCAGGGATCCCAGAGTAGGACAGGGAGTGCCGTTGAAGGTCCCGGGATTAAAAAAGCCACCAACGCCTGAGACGCCAAACACGGCATCTTCGCCGCCCTGAGGAAGCAGGAGCAAGCCTTGTGTCTCCACGGGCACTGTTGCAAATTCCCAGCGCAGCCCCAGGTTAAAGGTTAAATTGGGCAGGAAGTTCCAGGTATCCTGAACAAACCAATCAAATTCGCGCGTCCGGTATTTCCGCCGCTCGGGTGCACCCAGAACAAATCCCGAATCAAGCGATGTCACGTTGTACCGAATTTCTACCTCGCTGATGGCTCCCACGAGATTGTTCATTAGATCCCGCGCCGTTTCGAAGTCCGGGGATTCGATGTCGGTACCGCCCGAGAGGGTGCGGAGGTTACCCTCGCTAAAGCCGGGGGGGAAATCGTTGTCGTCAAGGTCAATATCGGGCAACTGTTCGAAGAAGCTGTAGTTGTCGAGCCAGCGATGGCGAAACTCGCCGCCGAATTTCAACTGATGGTTGCCGCGGACCCAGGTCAGCGTATCACGCAAATTCATCGTTACATTGTCGCGCACCGAGTCACCACCACCCGGTTCATACGGATCGGTGACCGTGTTCAGGTCGATTGTGTATGGCGTGTCGAAGGGCTGTTTCCGCTGGAAGGCGTTCTCTCCGCCCAGATACCCGAACCGAAACTCGTTAATGACAGTCGGCGTAAAGCTTGAGGTCAACCCGGCGCTGTAGCCGCGCGAATGTGTCAAACGTGCACCGAGCGGTCCCAAAGCGGGAAATCGGGGTTCGCGGTCGTTGATGAAGTCGCCATCGATCTCCCGGTCGACGTAATTGAATGTGGCGTTGAACGCGTGTTTATCGTTTATCTTGTGGTCGAGCCGAAAAGCCGGGAGGTGCTGAAACGTTAGCGAATTCGCGTTGAATCGAAAGCCGCCGGTGTTCAAACCATCGCCGAAGACGAAATTATTGGGTAGTGGAATGGTAGGAAACATAGTACCGGTGATGAATGGGTCAAGAGATGTTGGGTTGGCGGCATTAAACCTGCTGTCGACGCAGTCGCGCGCGAGCGCCGCCTGTACGCTGGCTCCGCATGCGAGAAGATTGACGCTGCGGATAAGGCCGGGGTTGGCTGCAACGTTTTCCGGAGTGGTCGTCAGGTTGTTCAGATAGCGGAAGATTCCCTGTCTAGCCTCGGCTGTGTAGACGGTACGGTTTACCGCAATTCCCTTGGACTCACGCTGTTGCTCATAGCCAAAGAAGAAAAACGTTTTGTCCTTCCAAATCGGACCCCCAATGCGTCCCCCGAATTGGTTACGGATAAGCTTTGGTCTTTCCACGCCGGCGCTGTTGTTGAAAAAGTCGTTAGCGTTGAAAATCGTATTTCGATGAAACCAAAATACGGAGCCGTGAAATTCGTTCGTTCCCGAACGCGTGACGGCCGAAATATGCGCGCCACCTCGAGTGTACTCGGCGGACGCGATGCCGGTCACCACCTTAAACTCCTGAACGTTCTCTGCTGATAGTGCTAAAAGGGGCTGGTCGAGCATTATTGAAGAGGCGCGGTTCAGGTTATCCTGGGTATCAATACCATCCAAACTGATATTTAGTGAGCTGTGGCGTTGGCCGTGGACGAACAGTTTGTTGCCTTGTCCGTCAGGGCTGCGCTCGAAATAAACGCCCGCCTGCTGCGTCGCCAAAAGCGAAGGATTACGGCCATTGAGCGGCAGCTCCAGCACGCGGCGTTCATCGACTACCGTACTCAATTCGGCATTCGTTGTGTTGACGATCTCTTGTGCTAGTGAAGCATTGATTACCACTTCTTCCTGGAGGCCGCCAACTTGCAAGATGATGTTCAGGGTAGCGCTCTTGCCAACTTCTACGAGAACGTCATTTATCACTGTGCGCCGGAAGGTGGCTGCTTCAACCACAACCGTATATCGTCCAAGGCGAACCGTTGGAATTGAAAATCTCCCGTTTGACGAAGTCGTCGCCGTGTAGACTGTATTTGTAGCGAGATGCGTGGCTTTTACGGTGGCACCTGGAATCACTGCCTTTGTTTCATCCATTACGGTTCCATCGAATCGCCCGGTCACTTCTTGTGCTATTAGCGATCCCGCAAAGAGTAAAATCGTTAAACAGCCGATCACAATCCGCCCCAGGGCACCGCGACGATGAGTTGAATTCCTAGTTTCACACAAGAATATGTTCATTTCCTTTCTCCTTCTTAAACCTAAATAAAATAAGTCATTTTTACTAGTTAGTAAGTTCAACAAACTCAAGAATTCGCATTCTATTGCGAAGAAAAGTTAATATAGTTGAAAAAACCCTATCACACGTGGAAACTTCAGTTCGTTAATTGTTGTAACAAATTTGTAACAAACTGTAACAATCTGTACGGTTGAACAATAATTTTAGAAAAATTGGCTATCATGTATGAATCTGTGACGAAAAAGTGGCTAGAGCTTAAACGAAACTCATACCTTCTGATCGCTTCGGGAGTAATAGTTATCGCTCTGTTTGCGCTTCTGTTAATGCAGTATCAATCGATAAGCAAGAATCGCGAACAGGCAAAATCCGCGATGAAAGCGAACCTAAACCTTCGACTATTTGAGCTGTCAGAAGATGCAAAACGCGGAATAATGGACCACGCAAATCACATCGCTCATGGGGTTAGGCAAAAGAGAATCAGAGAGCGAAATATTCAAAGCATCGAATATGCATACACAAGACTAGTTCGCAGATACAAAGAAATAGAAGATTGTTATGTAGTGTTCTTTTCCCGAGGACAAGAAAATGAGACATGGCAGGCCCTAAAATTTGTGCGTCCCGATGCAAATGATCCTATTGTAAAGAAATATGATGGAATACCGATCGGCAGCCTCAAGGCCGACGCGGAAGCTTCAGAATCCACCAGACGCGCATGGAATTCCGTACGAAAAGGTGGCCAAACAAAGCTGTATTCTGCTTACGATCCTTTGACGAAGGACGAAAATCCGAAACAGTATTTCTTTCATACCGTTTTCGAAACAGATCGTTTAAAGCGAACTAGGAAACTTGAAAATATAGGTTTGCTTGTTTTTAGTGCTCGTCCGGATTCTTTTCCCTCGAAGGATTTTCTTCCGAATCTTGTGGCAAAACACCGCGAACGCAACAAGTCGATAGATGGATTGGTTGGCGAGCTGGACTACCTTGTGTCTCTGGATCGAGAGGGCGGAATAACCGAATTGGTATCTTCCAAGAAAGATTTTGTGCCGAAAATACATTATCGATTTGAAGATTCTGACAAGCTATTTCCAAATCTTTCGTTTAGCATTGTGGCCCCCAAAAGCACGGGAACCCTCACAAATGATTTGTTTCAATCAAGCTTGATAATTGGTCTCGTTGCAACAGCTCTTGCCTTGTTTGCGTTGGCTTTGACATTGCGATCGGCTCGGAGTGAGATGAAAATTGCGCAGATGAAATCGGATTTCCTGGCAAATATTTCACACGAGTTAAAGACACCGCTAACTTCCATACGAGCGTTCGGTGATTTAATCCACTCAGGGCGTTCAAAGAATATCGACCGGATTCGCGAATACGGCGGCGTGATTAAAACAGAAAGTGATCGACTTACCAAGATAATAAACGACATCTTGGAGATATCTCGTCTTGAAAAGGGCACGCGAAAATTTCGCCTGAAAAGTGATTATCTGAGAGATGTGTTGGAAGAAACCATAGATATTTTTCGACATTCGAAAAAAGCTGAGGGTTTTAGTTTTGATCTCAAATTGCCCAGTGACCGCGTAACAGCTTTGATTGATTCAGGCGCGATCAAGCAAGTGTTATTCAATTTGATATCGAATGCTGTTAAATATTCGGACGAGGTTAAAAAGGTCGAGATATCCCTAGAAATAGTGGACGATCAAGCTAATATCAAAATTCGAGATTTTGGGGTAGGTATTTCACCTGAGGATCAGCAGGAGATTTTTAAACCATTCCGTCGCTCGGGAAAAAGTACTGTTCAGGGAGTAGGCGGAACAGGACTTGGCCTTGCGATCGCGAGCGAAATCATAAAGGGACACGGCGGAAAAATCACCGTCGAAAGCGAGCTCGGTGAGGGAGCGACTTTTGTCGCGAGCCTTCCACTTTTGGCGGAAACGCCGGAGGAATCAGCAAGTACAGTTTTGGAGGCGAGTAGTGGCACACATATTGGTTATCGAAGATGAACCGGGCGTCGCAATGGCACTTCAAGATAGCCTCGAATCCGAAGGACATAGCTCGGAAATTGCAATCGATGGCAGCATCGGGCTCGAAATGGCTTCACGCCGGAATTCTGCACCTCACGTTGATCTCATTCTTCTCGATTTAATGTTGCCGAAAATAAGCGGGCTCGAGATCTGCCAGCAACTTCGGGCCGATAACATCAGCACACCGATAATAATGCTCACCGCAAGGGGCGGATCGAGCGATGCGGCATTTGGCTTGAAACTTGGCGCGGATGATTACATTTCGAAGCCTTTTGATGTTGGTGAATTGCTGGCTAGAGTCGAGGCCGTCTTACGGCGTTCGGGAACGGGAGATAGGGTAAATCAGGTCGTTCGGTTTGCCAATATCAAACTGGATTTTCTTCACCTTCAAGCAAAGCGTGACGGGGAATTGCTCGACATTACCCCGAGGGAATTCGAGATATTACAGCTTCTTGTCGCCCATTCCGGCGAAACTGTAACCCGCGAGCAGCTTCTACATCATATTTGGGGCGACCACGCGTCGCTTTATACCCGAACGATCGACGCCCACATAACACGTTTGCGCCACAAGATAGAAATTGATCCATCAAATCCGAAATTCATAATTACGGTTCATGGAGCGGGATATCGCCTTGTTCTGGTTTAGGGCGCTTTCTTGCTAATTTCATTTACCTTGGCTCTCGCTTCAGATTTACCTTCGATGTAATTGAGATAATGTCGCTGTGTTGGGTACGCAAAATCTATGTCCGGACATTCGTCAAAGGCGTGAAGAATATCTTCCCAGATCTCTTGTTCCGAACCCCTCCGCCGACGAGCATTGCACACATATCGCATTGTAAGCAGCACACCGTGATCTTTTACAGATGTATAAACAATTGGCGTTAGTTTGCCTACGTAGATCATCATTTTCCCCGCCGCAGCACGAATCTCTTTTTCAGCCTTTTCGGTAAATTCTTCTCCGCGATTTTTAGCAATGTCCGCGAGAATTGCTTTTGCTTTTTCCCAATCGCTCTCAAACGTCAATAAAACC
>JBGTGX010000039.1:0-4995 GCA_041746475.1 Pyrinomonadaceae bacterium
TATCCATGCAGATTAATTCGGCCCACGCCATTTTTATTGCCTTCCCGCAGAGTTACAAGGTTTCCGCCTTGATCCCCTTTTGGTTCGGTCTCGGTTACACGCGAGGCGTTATGTAGAGGATTGTGAATATCTCCGCCAACATGTAGAAACCACGCTAAGGCAATCGCTTTCTCCGAATCAGGTGTAGTCGAATCGCGAAGTGTTTTCTCAAAATCGTAAAGTTTAGGAATCGCAAGACCGCCATCACCCTGAAAGTCTTTCAGAACGACAGCCTCACTATTTACTTGCTTCCAGAAAATATCGGAAAAGTGCCAATTATATTGACTGTAAATTTTATTCCGGACCGGGAATTTCGCGTCTTTTATAACGTCAGGCCAGATGCTCGCATACATAAAAAGTTCGAGTTTTTTTACAGCTTCTGACCGAGAATTATAAAAGTCATACGGCACACTCAGATCCGAGTTTTCAGGTGCTTTTATCAGCAGACTGAATGCCTTTTCCCGTGTTTCCGGTTTCATTTGCTGCCACGCAATGTATGCCGTCAGTTTGTGGCCCACTTCATCCCAGGCCGAAGCATGAACCGAAAATAACAAAATTATGAACAACGAGCACAAAAAAAGCGAAAAATATCGAATTCTCACATTTACCTCAAATTTTGAATTTTATTACTTCGAAAATTAGCTAAATTTCGGCCACATAATTCCGAATCTTTACAATACTTTACGAAGAATGGACAACTATTATCGCACAACTTCATCATAAATATTGCGAACTTTTCCCCATATTCGTTCTATTTAATAGAACATACTTAATTTCTGGAGATAAGGAGGAAAATCAAATGGAAGCACTTTTGGATCAAGTTAGTATAGCAGAAGCCATAATAAATCGTACGGACGGGGCATTTGGCCAAAAGATTGGTTTGGCAGCGAAATTGTTTGGTTGTTGGCATAAAGACTTAAGCCGACCGTTTACAAACCGACGCGCTTCATATCGCGCCTGCTTACATTGCGGTGCGCGAAAGAAATTTGATGCAAAAACTTTGCAAACCTTCGGGCCTTTTTATCATCCACCAACAATAACGTTTATTGGTAAATAAGCGATTTTATACCCGACCTAATAATAACCTACCTACTTAATACCTACCAAGAGCGGCGTTATTGCCGCTCTTTACACTTTTAAAACTATTTTTAGCAATAAACCAAATTTAAATTGTCCAGTTCGAAGGCGGCAGCGTTATCAGAGTTACGCCGCACCGATAGAAAACAACCCTAAACAAATAAGGCTCAATTTTCCAAGTTTGAATTGAAGGGATATTAGCGTAAAAATCCTCTAAACTTCGAAGGATCTAGCGCATAACGCGGAAAGATCGTGTTTAAATCTTTGCTTCCGATATGTCTATCAGCTACTTCGCCAAGAACATCACGAAAATCGGTTGTTACGTCGAGATCGCGGCCTTGGAAAAGCTGATCTGATTTTAACCCTTTCCAATCTCCATAAACTTGACCTCCTTTTACGGAGTTTCCCAGCACCAGCATTGAATTTCCATGTCCGTGATCGGTTCCTCCCGAACCATTTTGGCCGGCAGTTCTGCCAAATTCGGACATTGTAACTATGACAACATCATCCATTCGAGTTCCAATATCAGTCGCAAAAGCCGCTATAGCCTGACCAAAACCTCTCAATAGATTGGCGAGTTGTCCTTGAGAAGCTCCCTGACCCCGGTGCGTATCCCATCCGCCCATCTCGGCAAATGCTGTCTCCATACCGACATTTGCCTTAATCAACTGCGATATCTGGAGAAGTGATCGCCCAAGATCGTTATTTGGATATCGCGCACCGTTCTCCGGTCGGTATTGAGACGGATTGGCCTTTTTTAGATAGTTGATGGCTTCGAAAGTTTCTTTCCCGGTTTCCCCCAAGCCGTCCTGAGCTTCCTGCTGCCAAATGCCCTCAAATCCGCCTTGCACGCTATTTGTATATTGACCGGCACGAATCGCAAAGGTCTGAAGATTTGTCATTGCAACCGTCGGGTAGCGACCCATCAATGTACGGGGAATTTGCCGTGTCATAGAAACAGCACGAAACGGAGATGGGTCGCTGCGCGATGCAGTTTGCAAAGCCCTGTTTAACCATCCGTCACGGGTTGCCTTAAAACCCGGGGTTCCGGATTCCATATAATCCTGGGCGTCAAAATGCGAGCGCGTATTGTCAGGAGAGCCTACTGACTGAACCACAGCCAATTGTTTGTTTTTCCAGAATGGTTCGAGTGGTTTCAGAGAAGGATGAAGTCCGAAAAAGCCGTCAAGATCAATCGCCCCGCCCGCTTCTTTGGGAGTTGGAATGGCAATAGTCCTCCTTAGATTGTAATACTCGCTTTCGCCATGCGGAACAATCATATTCAGTCCGTCAACCGCGCCGCGCTGGAAGATCGTTACGAGAATTTTCTTTCGGCCTGCGGCGTTAGGAAGGGTGGCGGCGTGAGCAAACTGATGCACGAAATTCGGTGCGGCTCCCATCAAACCAAAACTCGCCAACGCGATTCCACTGGAGCTTAAAAAATATCTTCTGTCCATTGAATTAAACCTCATCTTCTAAATCTCTTTAGTTATTGTCTCTGAAATTCCGGCGAACCGAGTATAAGTCCGACAACTTTAAAAACTTCGGGGTTTCCCGTCGGTTCTCTCAATGCATTTCGGCGGTTTCCTGCACCGCGCTGCGGTCGCGGCATCTGATCAGTATCAATTTCGTCATCTATCATTGAATTATCATCAACAAGTTTCGTTTCGGGTAACGGTTCATCCATTTGTCTAACAAGCATGGATTTCGTCGCTACGGAAATTTCGTCATTTAAGATTCGTGAAATACTATTTTCCAATATTCTACTGTTGCTAGCTGCTTCAAACGGTTTTAAATTTACATTCGTTTGTGGAATACGATTTGATGCCAACGCAACGGCGAAATTTATACGTTCCAGAAGCGCCCCGGTATTTACCCAATCACCGGCGGTATCTGGATATCCCGTTGGGGCTTGATAGCCGTAAAGAGGCTCGCCCATTCGTTCCAACATTCCAATCAATCCCGTGCTTCCGTTTGTCTGCGCTTCCAATACTCGAAGCGAGCTAACTAATAATTCAAACGGCGTTTTAATTTTCGCGCGATAATTCTCTTCAGCGAAAAATTCCGGATCTTCAAGAAGCGCACGCAAAGTCGTTTTTATATCACCGTTGGATCGTTCAAAAACCTTCGCGACACGGCTCACCATTGCTTCACTGGGATTATCGTTGACAAACTTTACTGCGAGTTTTCGCGCAATAAATTTCGCAGTCGAAGGATTTGAAACGAGAATGTCGATCACATCCAATCCATCCTGCATTCCGCCGGAATTTACTTTCTTGCCGAGAACCATTTTCGCAGAATTGTCATGAAGTCGGTTAACAAAAACAAATGTTCCGGATTCTGTGTCTGGTGAAATCCCTAGCTGTCGCGCTTGTCGTTCAACCTGGCGGTCTTCCGTCCCCTTAATGGAATTTCCAGCTATTTTTCGGTAACCACTCGAATCGAAGATAGTCCATCCGGTAAAGGCTTTTGCAACGTCTTTAATATCTTCCTGAGTATATCCGCCATCAACGCCGAGCGTATGGAGCTCCATCAGTTCTCGGGCATAATTTTCATTGATTCCGCGTTGGTTTCTCTGGTTTCCCCCATTTTGGGCCTGTTTGATTCTTTGGTCAATTTGTTCGTCGGAAAGACCTTGCTGCCTTAATCTTTCGATAAGTCTCTGTTTCGCTTTTGGATTATTGAGTAGCCTTTGGGCTCGCCTTTGTTGAGATTCATTTTGCTTATTGTTATCCGCAACGCTCTGGAAATTATCAAGATAAAAGAGCATAGCCGGATGTTTTGCGGTTCCGACAACAAGATCTTTAAAGTTACCAAGTGCATTTTTCCTAATAACGTCGCGTTCATAACTCGGTATGAACCAACGGGTTGCGCCTTTTCCCGAATAAACGTTGAAGTGATTCAACCAAAAATCTACCATCACTTCCTCAAGCTGCCGTTCGCTGTAAACGGCACGCAAAATTCTCGAAGATTGAACCTGCATCATTATTTGATTAGCGGGTTTTAGATCATATTTCTGATAAATTTCGAGTATTTTTCTTCTCCGTTCACGACGATCTTCCTGCTGCATTTGCTCGCTCTTTTCGTCCCTCATCATCATCTGATTTTGATTATTTGGTTCATTTTGGTTATTTGGGTTCCGGCGATCATTTCGTCCATTTCCTTCCAACATTCTTATCAGGGCTCCCGGATTCGGATATTTCGCAAAAATTTCCGAGGTAGGCATATCAAGAATTTCAAAATTTCTCAGCTTTGCATCGAGCGTTTGATTCTCGAGACTCGTAGGATTGAGCTGAAGATCAATAAATTTCTTTAGACCGATCGCTTTAACGCGCTCGAGATCTCCCGGTTTCGCACCGAAGCCCAGTCGATTCAGTATGTGCAGAATTTTCTGATTATCCGATAGGCCGGTGCGTGTTGCGGTCCTTGACGGTTGTTCGGCGTATAGTTGAAGTGCAAATATTGGGCTAAACAATGCAAGCAATGTCAAAAACGCAGTAAATTTATTTATTGTTGAATATCTCATCGAAACTATGAACCTCATTTTTGAATCTGGAAATGTAAGAAAATTTATTATCCACGTTTTTAGACGCATCTTAACTCAATTTAGACGAAAAATAATGGTGCTCCGGAGATAACATGTTGAAATCGGAATAATTTTAATTGTAAAATATGCGTGCAACGGGCCATTTATATACAACTACAATTGAGTTGTTTGCCATCTGAAAGCCATAATTAGCTAATTTTGCGCATTACTCCCGTCATGATAATTCCAGAGTCCTTACCGTCGAGTTACAGTTCGAAGGACAGGTTCCGCATCGAGGGGACGTTCAGGTTGGGTGGCTGTCTGTTCCAATTCATCATCGGTTTTTCGTTCCT
>JBGTGX010000040.1:0-36002 GCA_041746475.1 Pyrinomonadaceae bacterium
AGACAGAGCAGCTCGGGGCAATTTTGGACGAATCTTATACTGAAGCGTCAGTTTTTTATTGGTACGATCAAAAAGATAGGTTTCACCGGGTTCGGTTGCGCTCGACGCAGAGACGATCCATTTTGTCTCATCCTTGGTCGAAGAACTCAAATTAAACTCCTTATTGGGAAGCTGCTTTTCGAGCCATTTATAGTCCGCCTCGAAATCCTTATCTTTCCAGTAAATTTCTACTCGTTCGTCATCATAGGTCGTCGCGATAAGATCCTTCGATACTTCGCTAAAGATGGTGCCGCCGAGGTCAACGCGCTCTTTTGGATCTTCTTCTAAAAAGTGTTCCTTACCCGTGCCCGGATCGACCAAAACCAGCTGCGTCAAATCACGGGTGCCTTTATTGGTCTGAATGTAGAATTGCTTGTTGTTTTTCTCAAAACGAATTGGCGTGCAGGTTTCAAAAACATTGCACGAATAGATCATTTTCGGCTCGTCACCGTCAAGCGAAAGTATTTCTGTATCGCCATTTTTTGCGGACCTTACCGATAACCGAATCTTGTCAGCGTTGTCAAAAATCAAACCTTGAAGACGGTCTTTATTTTCTTTAATTAGTGTTTTCTTGCCTGTCGAAATTGAAACTTTGTAGATGTCATGCCATGCCGGATCGCGTTCGTTTAATCCTACATATATTGAATCGGGATCACTTTCCGGGACGCGCTGGATAAAAGCACGTACCTTTTTTCCTTCAGTAATATTCTTGGCAGTTGGAGCGTCCTCACCAGACTTTGGGGCGTCCAAAGGATTTACGGCGTAAACGTTGAAATTCTCATCGCCGCCATTATCTTTAACAAAAAGAATGTACTTTGCGTCATGACTCCAGAAATATCCTCCGACCGGGCGTTTTGTTTCACTTGTAACAAGTTTTGCGTCTTGAAAGGGCTCGTCAACGGTTTTTACCCATACGTTTCGAGTTTCGTTATATGGTTTCATAAACGAAATCCACTTTCCGTCCGGAGAAATCTGAGCTCCTGAGATTTCGGGATTTCCAAAAAAGATTTCGCGGTCAATAAGTTCAGGAAGCTGAGCCGAGATATTCAGGCTCGCGACAATTGTTAGCAGCGCAGTAATCAACATCATTTTCATAGTTTTTTTAATATTCCTATCTGTTAAAAGTGAAATAAAATTCGTGGTTATTCAAGAATACGGATTAAATTGGAGAAATGTTCTCGAAAACGTTAGTCTCGAAATTCATCTTGCCAGGCTTTCTTTTTGAACCTTTCCTCATCCCAAAAATTTTTGATGAATTCGATTTTCGGAGCCTTTTTCCCGTTAAGAACGACGCTCACAACGTCGAAGCGATATTTTGATTTCAACAGACCGAAGGTTTTTCGATAAGCGCGCGCGGTACGGAGTATCTGCCGCTGCTTGCGTAAATCGACCGCGGCGAGAGGTGATGCGAAGTCATCGGAAGTTCGCGTTTTTACCTCAATAAAACATATCGTTTCACCCTCAAGCGCGATAATATCGATTTCGCCGGTAACCTGCACGCCTTTTCTGTTTCGTCCTATCGGAATTCGGAAATTTGAAGCAACAATCTCGAAACCGCGTTTCCGTAGATAATTCGCAGCGGCTTTTTCGCCAAAATTACCAACATTACTTGTCGCAGCACCGTTCGCTCCGTTATTCTTTAATAAAGAAAGGATATTTTCAGACATTTAACGGAAAGATACCATATATGAAAAACATTCAAAAACTATTTGCTTTGACAATTATTACCTTAGGAATTAACGGTCTTGCCGTTTGCCAATCAAACGACAAGCGGAAAAACGACACTATGGATGCCTCAAATCCAGCAATTGAGCATTTTGACAGTGCGCCCAAACACCAAATACTTTCGAAAGATTTACCAAAGCCATTTGCTTCGGAGAGCGTGAGAAAGTCGTCACGAATTATTCCTCAGCCTGAAAACGCGGTTCTCCGGATGCCAAAGGGGTTTAACATCGGCGTTTTTGCCGAAGGCGAATTCAAATATCCGCGCTGGATGGCGCTCGCGCCTAATGGGGATGTCTTTGTTGCCGATTCTTATGCAAATAGCGTGATCGTTTTGCGTGACTCAAATAACGATGGGAAAGCGGACCAACGTTTTGTTTTTTCCGATAAGCTGAGCCAACCCTTTGGAATGGCATTTTGGAATGATTGGTTTTATGTTGCAAACACGGATTCGGTGGTTCGGTTCAAATACAAACCGGGTCAAACTGAAGCTGGGGCTGATCCTGAAAAACTAATTGAGCTCACGCGCGGCGGATATAACCAACATTGGACTCGAAATATATTATTTTCACCGGACGGAAAAAAACTTTTTGTATCGATCGGTTCGAGCGGAAATTACGACCCTGAAACGGACGAACGACGCGCGGCAATCAGCGTCTATAATCCGGACGGGAGTGGACATAGGGTGTTTGCAGGGGGATTGCGAAATCCGATCGGTTTGGCATTTAATCCAAAGACGCAAGAACTCTGGACTGCGGTAAACGAACGTGATCGTCTTGGTGATGATCTCGTGCCGGATTTTGTTACATCCGTTGAAGAAGGTGGTTTTTATGGTTATCCGTATTCGTATATCGGGAAGAATCCCGAGCCGCGTTTAAACGGCGCTCGCCCCGATCTCGTCGCAAAAGCAATTGTTCCGGATGTTTTGGTTACTTCACATTCTGCTGCGCTCGGGATGGTTTTCAATGAAGGGAACATGTTTCCAAGAGAATATTTTGGAGATGCTTTCGTAGCGTTTCACGGTTCCTGGAATCGTGAAAAACTTACCGGTTACAAGATCATCAGAATCGATTTTGATGATAATGGAAAACTCAAGAATCAGGGATACGAGGATTTCATTACGGGCTGGCTACCTAGCGAGGACAGCAACGAAGTTTGGGGAAGACCTGTTGGCTTATTGATGTTAGCAGACGGTTCGATGTTGATAACCGATGACGGTGCAAAAAAGATTTGGCGTGTAACTTATGATGGGATGGGCGATAGATAGTTGATCAAAAAGATAGTGAAAAGTGCTGCGCTGATTGTGTTTATCGTTCTGATTGCGATCCAGTTTTGGCGACCCGCGAAAACAACTCCTCCGATTGTTGAGAGCGAAACGTTGGAGGCGACGACAAACGTTTCAACCGATGTCCAGGCAATAATGAAGCGATCCTGCAACGATTGTCACTCAAACAAAACAGATTACCCGTGGTATTCAAACGTTGCGCCGATTTCGTGGAAAGTAGTGCAGCATATTGACGAAGGACGTGAAGAGCTTAATTTTTCGAGGTGGGGAACGTATAACGACAAGCGAAAATTGCGAAAACTTGAGGAAATATGCGAGCAAATCCAGGAACGGCAGATGCCCCACAATCAATATTTATGGATTCATCGGGATGCGTATCTTTCGGAGTCTAATATCAAGGTCATGTGCGATTGGACGGCGAAGGTCAGTGGATCCTTCAATGAAAAATAGTTTCCGAAGGAAAGTATTGATTTCTTGGCTTCGATCTACTTATAATTGAGTGACTTGAATGCTGACCGAGGAGAAGTATGAAGTATACGATTTCAAAGACAGCGCAAAGCCTCTTCCTGACGGCAATAATCTTCTTAGTTTCTTTCCAGATTGCCTATGCGGCGCAATTATCGAACCTGCCGATCGAAACCCGGGCTTTCGGATTTTCGTTTAATCCGGAACCAGTTTTTCTTGAGGAACCAACTTTTCAAGAGCGCGATATATTTATTCTCGTAAACTATCAGCGCAAACAGCAAAACCTCAAACCGATGAGATGGGACCGTGAGCTAGCCAAAATGGCGCGGTTTTATTCCCGTAAGATGGCACTCGAAGATTATTTCGAACATGAAGATTTAGATGGTAAAACCGTCGTCGATCGAGCGGATGATTTCAGAATTTTCGGTTGGGAGAAAATAGGTGAAAATCTATTTTACAGCGAGGGATATCTGAGCCCGGTGAGGGTTGCGGTTGATGGCTGGCTGGAGTCGCCCGGGCATCGCTTAAATATGTTTGATAAGGATTGGACCCATTCAGCTATAGGGGTTTACGAAAAAAGCGGAATGCGAACATACATCACTCAGGTGTTCATCAAACGATAGGAATCTATCTAGTTCACAGGCAAAACTTTTCGACCATTGCACCTTTTTTTCGTATTGATAGTCAATCCCAACAAAAAGTAATTGAAGGATTTCCTGTTCAATAATCCTTTGGCAAAACTGTATGGTCCTTACTTTTTAGCCCTTTATGCGATCTTCATACTATCGATTCCTATATTCCTGGCTGTCGGGAAGCAAATGATCTATTCATCCGACCGACTCTCTGTCCCAAACATCCCGAGCGAAATCGATCCTTTTGAGATCGCGTATCTGAGAGGAGACAAACAAGAACTCGCCCGATCGGTTATTTTTGGACTGGTTAAAAAGGAATATATTGAATTTTCCGAGGAGAAAGACAAAATCATCCGAAATGATTCAAACTTCGGCGGAAGGTTATCCAACATCGAGCAAATATCACTTGAATGGCTTGGGAAAGAACGAGCCGCAAATGAAGTTTTTGCCCGCGGTAGCGCATTATCGATAACCAGATGGGTTTACAAGAACAACAGAATTTTCTTGCAAAGCTCTAAGTCGATGAAAACTTTCGCAAAGACTTCGTTGCGAATCCCGTTGCGGTTGGGAAATCATTTGATTTAAACGAAAAAGAAATTGAAGATTTGTTTGCGATACTACCGGATGAGATCGAGACATTCGCGGAATCCCTTTTCTACAAAAGACTTAGTGAGGTCGAAAACTTGCTGCCGCATACTAGAGAAATACTCACTGGTAAATTTGAAGCGAACTTCTCCGATTTTGCCGGAACGTTTGTTCCAATTTCTGTCAAGAAACATCTAGAGGACGCGATTCAGTTTTGCGGATATTTCCTCGAAAACGTCTCGATTTCGGCAGAAGCGAAAGATTCGATCAGACTCGAACAAGCGAAACTAGAGTTTTACGGATGCGGTAAGAACTTTGTCATTCGCCGGATAAGATCGGCTTCAAAAAACGAAAAAAAAGCTTCGAAACGAACGCGATTTTGGGTTCGCCTTTGGAAAAAGGAATTCATTCGCTGACTCGTCCCGTTTACGTCGCTATTTCTTTAATGTAAAATTTCTGTATGGCGCTTTTAAAGGTGGTTCATTATCCCGAGAAGGTATTGTTTGATGCAGGAAAGCCCATTTTGGATGATGGGTTTAATGACGATCTCAAAGAATTCGTAGAGGATATGTTTGAGACGATGTATCACTCAAAAGGCGTAGGTCTTGCGGCACCGCAGGTCGATGTTTCAAAGAGGCTCTTTGTTATGGATTGTTCCGGCGGAGAGGACGAATCGCAGAAAATAGCGTTGATAAACCCTGAGATCCTACACGTAGACGGCGAACAATACGGTGACGAAGGGTGTCTTTCTTTTCCCGGAATTTACACAAAGGTAAAGCGCGAGCTCCGCGCGGTGGTAAGATATCAGGATGTGTACGGCGAAACCCAAGAACTCGATGGCGAAGATCTTACCGCCCGCTGCGCGCTTCACGAAACTGACCACTGCGATGGAATTGTATTTTTAGATAGGATGTCGGCGTTAAAGAGGGAACTTTCAAAAAGAAAGATCAAGAAACTCCAACAAACTGGGGAATGGGAGTAGGAATCGGACAAAAAAAGTACATCGAAGTGAATAATATGCAAACAAAAAGAACATTAAACGAATTTAAGAACGAAGCGTTTACGGATTTCTCGATTGCGGAGAAAAAACGGGCAATGGAAAGGGCACTGGAAATTGTCAAAGGCGAGCTCGGGCGCGAATATCCGATAATTATTAACGGAGCAAAGATCGAGCTCGGTTCACATTTTCAGAGTATCAATCCTGCGAAGAAGGACGAAATTATCGGCAGTTTTTCGGATGCAGATACTGCCGCCGATGATTTAGTCGGAACCGCGATCGATGCTGCAACCGAGGCATTTAAGACTTGGAGGAATGTTCCGGCCGAAGAGCGGGCGGAATATCTTTTTAAGACGGCGGAAATTATTCGCGAAAGAAAACATTATTATTCGGCTTGGATGGTTTATGAGGTTGGGAAAACATGGGCGGAAGCCGATGGCGACACAGCAGAAGCGATTGATTTTCTTGAGTTTTACGGGCGTGAAATGATCCGTTGGGCGGGCGATCAACCGATAACTCCTTCGCCATTGCCGGAGAAAAACAACTTTGAATATATACCGCTGGGTGTCGGTGCAATAATTCCGCCGTGGAATTTCCCGCTTGCAATCATGGCGGGAATGACAATGAGTGCCGTGGTTACGGGAAACACGACCGTTTTAAAACCTTCACCCGATGCGCCGACGATCGCATATAAGTTCATGGAAGTACTTGAGGAAATTGGTTTGCCGGATGGCGTAGTAAATTTTGTTGTCGGAAGCGGAACGAAGGTCGGCGAAATAATGGTTCAGAGTCCAAAAACGCGCTTTATCTCGTTTACAGGATCAAAAGCGGTTGGTTTGCACATTTATGAAGAGGCGGCAAAAACACGCGAGGGGCAAAACTGGATGAAACGCGTCGTTGCTGAAATGGGTGGAAAAGATGCGATTGTCGTTGCTGACGATGCAAATTTAGATGAAGCGGCAGCCGGCGTTGTTGCAGCGGCGTTTGGCTTTCAGGGCCAGAAATGTTCGGCGTGTTCTCGCTTGATCGTTGACAAAAAAGTTCACGATGAGTTGATAGAGAAAGTCGTCGCGCTTACTGAAAAGCTCAAACTCGGCTTGCCGACCGAGGCAGATACAAGTTTGACCGCAGTTATAAATCAAAATTCTTATGATAAGGCGGTGCGCTATATCGAAAAAGGAATTGAGGAAGGCGGCGAAGTAGTTGTAGGTGGAAAAACTTCGGATGACGAAGGTTTTTATATCGAGCCGACAATCATCGATAACGTGAAACCCAAAACCACGATCGAGCAGGAAGAAATTTTCGCTCCCGTATTGGCGGTAATTAAGGCGGATGATTATGATCACGCGCTCGAAATTGCTAATGATACCCAGTATGGATTAACAGGTGCTGTCTATTCAGGAAGCGAGGAACGCCTCGCCCGGGCTCGCCGGGATTTTCACGTGGGGAATTTGTACTTAAACCGCAAATGCACCGGAGCCTTAGTAGGTGTTCATCCGTTCGGCGGTTTTAATATGAGCGGAACCGATTCGAAAGCCGGTGGGCGCGAATATCTTCTGCAGTTTATGCAGGGGAAATCGATTGCTGAGAAAGCATAACGTGAAGAACATTATGAAAAATATTAGGTTTAAAAGTTTATTATTACTGCTTCTTGCGCTCAGCGCGTTTGTTTCAGCGAACATCGGACAGTCGAAAACTCCGCCAAAAAAGCCCGCAATTTTTGCCGTTGTTCACAATGGATCCGCGCTCGAACCTATCGCGTTCATTGAGAAAGGAAAGCTCACCGCGACCGTCGATGGAAGCGATGAAACTGCGAAAAAGAAAGCCTTCGGAGATATTTATTACAAGACTGGATCAAAATACAAGTTAATTTTTGGCGGTAAAGAAAATGGTGACGTAAAAGTTACCGGATTTGATCCGGCGAGTGAATGTGGTTCAAATATCGCGTCAATTGAAGTCGGAACGGAGCGAACCAACATTAACGGATTTGTGATGGGGCTTGCGACCAATATGGAGATCAAGAAAGCCGGGTCAGACGTTCGCCGGTTGCCGACCAGAGCCGAGAGAAATGAGATCGAAGCATTGATCCGCGAGGAACTAGCAAAAAATAAAGTTACGCAAGATCAAATTCGTGGAATGAAATATCATAACCTGACAGCTTTGGATGTGGATGGTGATGGTAACGCCGAGCAAGTAGGTAGTTTTTGGGTTCCGTTGGGTGAGAAAGAAAGAGGGCTTCTCTTTTTCATTGCTGATCAAGCCAAAAACGGAAAATACTTCTTTTCGCACAGGGAATTTCAACGGAAAAAGGACACCGAGGTTATGAGCGGTGAAATTAAGGCTTTGGAAGACGGAATATACAACGAGCTCCTTCTGGATGTATTTGACATTGATCAGGATGGAGTAAGTGAAATCTTTACGTGGACACAGGGCTTTGAAGGCAGCTCCTTCAATGTTTATCAACGAAAAGCGGGCGTTTGGAAATCGGTTTTCGAGGGTTCAAATTATCACTGCGGTTACTAATTCGTCATATTAGTTGCTGCAGGATCCTGCGACCGGTTTTGACCTCCGGGTGCCGGGATTCTTATTTGATGCCGTGGTTCTTGCTGCAAGATCATTCTTATATATATACAATTAATGCCTGAGGGAAAAAAGTTTATGAAAAAAGTATATTTTGGAAGTATTTTGAACCTGTTGGTTTTTCTCGGAATCATCCTTCCTGTCATTTCGCAAACGACCCAAACCGGGTTTCCGGTAAAACGGATAGAAACCCCGCAAACATGGGAACGTGACGGGTCAAATGCAATAAAGGAACGACGCAACACGAAATTTAAACGTCGAAAAGCAAAAAACGTGATTTTGTTTATCGGTGACGGGATGAGCATTTCCACACTGACGGCTTCGAGAATTCTTGAAGGGCAATTGCGCGGTGAAAGCGGCGAAGAAAATTACCTCTCGTTCGAAAGATTTCCATTTACGGCACTTTCTAAAACATACAGCACTAATCAACAAACCTCAGATTCAGCGCCGACGGCGGCGGCAATGCTGACGGGATTCAAGACAAATGAAGGATTGGTTTCCGTAAATCAAAATGTACCTCGAGGCGATTACAAAGCCGCCCGGGTAAACATAACAAAAACCCTTCTTGAAATGGCTGAGGAGAATGGCAGATCCACCGGAGTAATTTCAACCGCGCGTTTAACGCATGCGACCCCGGCCGCTTGTTATGCCCATACCCCGGATCGAGATTGGGAATCGGATGCGGACGTTTTGCAGTATGGAAAGGAAGCATATGATGCCGGTTTCTCGGATATTGCCCGGCAGCTTATTGAGTTTCCCTATGGTGACGGTTTGGAGGTCGCGATGGGCGGCGGCCGTCTGAATTTTATACCGAAAGAGATGCGGGATCCTGAATATCCGGACGAAGAGCGAGCGAGCGGCAAGCGCTTGGATAAAAGAAACTTGACTGAGGAATGGCAATCGAAATATAAAAATTCAGCTTTTGTCTGGAATAAGAAACAGTTTGATGAAATTGACCCGAGAAAAACCGAACATCTCCTGGGACTCTTTCAGCCGTCCCACCTCAATTATGAGTATGATCGCCAAAAGGATAAGGCGGGTGAGCCTTCCCTTACGGAAATGACTTCCAAGGCGATCGACATTCTGTCGAAAAACCGAAAAGGATTTTTCTTGATGGTTGAAGCCGGGCGAATAGATCATGCCCATCATGATGGAAATGCATTTCGCGCACTTACCGATACAATTGAGCTTTCAAACGCCGTTCGAGCGGCAAAAAACAAAGTAAATTTAAAGGACACGCTGATAATCGTCACCGCGGATCATAGCCATACGTTAACAATTGCCGGCTATCCAGCTCGCGGGAACAACATTTTAGGTTTGGTAAGGGAAGTCGGTCCGGATGGAGTAACGGAGTCGGAACCGGCATTGGATAAGAATAAAAAGCCTTTTACGACCCTCGGTTATGCCAACGGTCCCGGCTTTGTCGAAGGTGATCGACCTTTGCTAACCGATGAACAAGTAACAAATCCGGATTACAAACAAGAGGTGGCAGTACCGAAAACCTCAGAATCACACGGCGGCGAGGACGTTGCGATTTTCGCCGAAGGTGCGAACGCTTGGATGTTTCACGGTTTAATGGAACAAAACTGGATATTTTATGTGATGCAGGATGCAATGAGACTTAAGAAATGATGCTCGATCCGTGGCAAGAAGTGTAAATGACGAGAATACGCCGCAGGTTTTTGAATGAAGATTGTTTTTATGGGGACACCGCAGGCGGCGGTTCCTTCGCTCGAAAAAATTATTGAAGATGGGCATGAGGTTGCCGCCGTCTGGACGCAGCCCGATCGCCCTTCGGGACGCGGGAATAAGCTAACCTCGCCGCCCATTAAAGAGTTTGCGCTTAAAAAAGGGCTGGATGTCTTCCAGCCGGAAAAACTAAAAAATAACGAGAGTATCTCGTTGTTTAACTCTCATGACGCCGAAGTCGCTGTTGTCGTGGCATATGGCAGAATTTTATCGAAGTCTTACTTGAATGCGTTTCCGAACGGCTGCATTAATCTTCATTTTTCACTTTTACCGAAATATAGGGGCGCCGCTCCCGTAAACTGGGCCATTGTAAACGGCGAAACAAAGACCGGCGTTACGACGATGAAAATGGATCGCGGCCTAGATACCGGAGACATTTTACTGAAGCGAGAAACGGAGATCGGCGAAAACGAAAATTCCATCGAACTGATGGATCGACTTTCAATCCTCGGTGCAAGTTTGGCGAGTGAAACACTCTCGCGGCTTGACGAGCTTAATCCCGTCGAGCAAGACGACGATAAGGCGACTTTTGCCCCCTTAATGAAGAAGGAAGATGGTCATATTGATTGGAGTATGACCGCAACCGAGATCTCGAATCGAGTGCGCGGATTTCAACCGTTTCCAAGGAGCTTCACAAGTTATAATCTGGAAATGCTGACAATCTGGCGTTCGGAGGTCGCTGAATGTTCGGCTGGCGACAGCAAAATACTTGGAGAAATTGTTAAAGTAAATAATGAAGAAATTATTGTAAAATGCGGTAACAAAACATATTTGCGTATTATCGAATTGCAGCTTGCCGGTAAACGCCGTATGAATGTTAAAGACTTTCTGAATGGTGTTAGGATGGAAGCAGGCGAGCTATTAAGTTGAGCAGAAAAACGCTATTTTGGTTTTCATGAAGTTTCAAGTCATAACATTTTACGAGTTTCGGGAATTATCGAATCTCGAAATTATCAAGTGTTCGTTAAAAGATGCGATGCTTGAAAATTCGGTTTACGGAACTGTGATCATTGCGGAAGAAGGTTTTAATTCAACGGTTTGCGGGACGCGAGAGGGTATCGGGCTATTTCTGGCAAAAGTTGAGGAGATATTCAATACTCAGATTCGCTTCAAGTCGTCTTTTCACGAAGAAATGGCATTTAAACGGCAAAAAGTGAAAATAAAAGAAGAAATTGTCGCGCTTAGAAAGCAGGTTGATATTGAAGTAGGGATGGGCACGCACGTGGATAGTGCAAAATGGAACGAATTACTTCGGGACCCTGAAATGATTGTTCTTGACGCTCGCAACGACTATGAATACCGGGTCGGAACATTCAAACGCGCGATAAATCCTCAAACCAAAAGTTTTAACGAATTGCCGGAATTTGTCGAGCAAAATCTCAACCACAAAAAGCACAAAAAGGTTGCGATCTTTTGCACCGGAGGAATTCGATGTGAAAAGTTTGCACCTTATTTGAAGGAGCAGGGGTTTGCCGATGTTTACCAGTTGGACGGCGGAATTCTACGTTATCTTGAAGAAACTTCCAATAAAGAGAGCTTGTGGGAAGGGGAATGCTTCGTGTTTGATGAACGAATTACGGTCGATAACGGTCTCAAAAAGGGAAATGCAAAGGACTTGTCGATTGAAAAAAACAAGGCATGAATTTCCATAAAATTATGAAGATATCGCCAGCCAGAAGGGCCGCGTTTGAAATTCTACATCGCATTGAAACTGAAAAAGCCTTTTCGTCGATCCTTCTACCGAAGTTCGAAAAAGAATTGGGACCAAATGACTCTGCTCTTTGCCACGAAATAACCCTTGGCGTACTCCGAAAAAAACTCTACCTCGATCATGTGATTTTTACGTTCACAAAAAAAAAGATAGCCAAATTTGACGTCGAGGTTGTGACTGCTCTCAGGATCGGACTGTACCAACTATTTTATTTAGATAAGATTCCAGATTACTCGGCAATAAATGAATCCGTAAATCTTGTTAAAGTTTTCAAGAAACGGTCAGCAAGCGGTTTGGTTAATGCAATATTGAGGCGTGCGTCGCGAGGAAAAGTTGAAGTCAAGGCTGACGATCCGGTGACGCACGTGTCGATTGAGACCTCCCATCCCAGATGGCTCTTAGAGCACTGGATCGAGCAGTTTGGCGAAAAAGAGGCACAAGAGATTGCGGAAGCAAATAACGAAATTCCTGAGACTTACTTTCGATTGACCAGAAAATTTTTCAAAAGTTCTGAGAAACTTAGGAATGAAACTCTTTCCCAACTATCTCACGCCAAAAGTTCCGTGATCTCCGATGGTGCCGCAACGCTTTATCAAGTGCGTCGTTCGGACGAAAACTTGCGCGAATTGGCGGAAAGCGGGTTTATCTATTTTCAGGATGCTGCATCCCAATTGGTTGGCAATCTGGTAAACCTTGCCAAAAACGAAAGCTTTTTGGATTTGTGCGCCTCACCCGGAAGCAAATTCACCCAAATTCTGGCGGTTTTTGGAGGACAAGGAGAACTTGCGGTAGCCGGAGACTTCTATTCACATAGAATTCAATCCTTGATAAGGAATATAGAATTACAAGGAATTGACAACGCGCAAATTGTCAGGTACGACGCGATGGATTCGCTGCCTTTTGCCGAAGACACTTTTGACGCTATCCTGATCGATGCGCCGTGTACCGGAACCGGCACGATACGGCACAATCCTGAAATCAGATATTTTCTCGAACCCGTGGATTTTGCGGAATTATCTCGTAAACAACTATCAATACTTGAAAACGCATCGAAGGTCATTAAGGATGGTGGGCGAATAATTTATTCGACTTGTTCGCTTGAACGAGCTGAAAATGAAGACGTTATTAACGCATTCCTTTCGAATAACGAAGGCTATAGTAAAGTCCTTCCCGTTTTTGACGATCGCTTTATTACATCGGAAGGGTTTGTTAGAACATTTCCCCAACGTGAGTCTATGGATGGGTTTTTCGCCGCAGTTTTGATGCGAGAGGCTTAAAGAATTGGGGTTTTGGGATTATTCTGAAAAGTGATAAACTTCCGCTTTATTTTTGGATTTTTCTCCAAGGGATTGATTTATGGATTTTTTGCAAAAAGGCGCTTCGGCTATCGGGAGACTCTTGATGTTAGGTGCACTTGCGGCAACCTTCATTGCCGGAGTTTTGGGAGTCGGTTATCTCCAGTTGAAGGGTAATGAAATTACTATTCCGAAAGTTGTTGGGAAGAATTTTAATGTCGGAGGAGATGAATTGGCGGCAAATGGTTTGCGAATAAAGAAAATTTCGTCAAGGTACAGCGAAGAACCGCCAAACACAATTCTCGAGCAACGTCCTAAAGCCGGAACAATTGCAAAAACCGGGCTTATGATCTCGGTCGTAGTTTCACAGGCGAATCCCGATGGTAATGAGGCTCCGGCTGAAGTCAAAGATGACGAAGAGGTGATTGAAGAGATCAAGGATCTGCCCGAACTAAAAACTGACAAGGCTAAAAAGAAAGCCAGGAGCAAACCCAAAACGACAAATAAGACTCGCGACGTAATCGATAAACCGACTACGGACGAACCTGGAACTACCGGAGCCCCTGGAGGTGGAGACGACGCGAAGACAACGAATCAAACGGACCAGAAACCGGCTCCGGACGGAAAACCAAAACCGGATACAAAGGTGCCTCCGCCTCCGAAGCTAAAACCGGATAAGGTAAAGCCAAAAACAACCTAAACCAGTTAAACCGAAAGATGGCGGAACAACGCGACCGCGGATAAGCAACTAGAGTACTTTCGACCGCAACTAAGAAAACTAGAACGAAAGATATGAATATGTTTGAAATTGCGCCTTCAATCTTGTCCGCGGATTTTTCCCGTCTTGCCGAAGAAATCGGCGCGGTCAAAGAAGGTGGAGCAACGGTTTTACACGTGGATGTAATGGACGGGCAATTTGTTCCGAACATTACGATTGGCATACCAGTTGTAAAGTCGCTCAGAAAGGCGACGGATATGACGCTTGATTGTCATTTAATGATCGAAGAACCGAGCCGGTATGCGGTAAAGTTTGTAGAGGCGGGTGCAGATATGGTTTCGGTTCATGTCGAAGCGGATATGCACCTGCAGCGAACGGTTACGGCGGTCCAGCAAGCTGGCGCGAAAGCCGGGGTTGCAATCAATCCGGGGACACCGCTTGGCACGCTTGAGGAAATACTTCCGTTTGCGGATTTTATTCTTCTGATGTCGGTAAATCCTGGATTTGGCGGCCAGAAATTTATTAAAACTTCTTTAGACAAGTTAAGACGATTGCGGGCGATGATTCAGGGACGCGGGTTTGACTGCAAAATAGAAATTGACGGTGGTGTCGACCAAGATAATGTCGCAGAAATTGTTGAAGCCGGGGCGGAAATCTTAGTCGCCGGCTCGGCTGTTTTTGGCGGTGGTACGCCAACCCGGGCGGTTAGACAAATGATTGACGCGGCAACTGTGTGGGTTTAACGATATATAGCAGATTGATTATTAGAGGGAATTATGAAATTTACGACAATTAGAGCAATTAGCATTGGTCTCGTTTTGACGGCATTGCTCGGATCAGCACTTGCGCAGACAGGTACACCTTCCCAAAGGCTTGATATAATGCGTCAGAAGCTCGAAACCCTTCGAAGTTCTTTGAAGACGAGTGCATCTGTGATGAAGAGAGATAAAAGCGACGAGAACGATGAAAATAATCCTGAAACACCTCTTGGTCGGCTCGTTTCGTTGGAAAAAGATTCCTCGAAAATGCTTAATGAGGTGAATACCACGCTCGGAAAGCTTGGCAGAGCCGAGAAGGTTGAAGTTGAAGATATTGCTTTGCTTGAGGAAGACGTTTCGAAGTTTCAGGCGAAGGTGGATAAGGCACTTCTCGAGACCGCTGAATTTCGATCGCAGCCTGTTTCTCAGGAAGGAAAGGCACGTACAAAGAAAAAGAAGAAAAAGTTTTTGGGCATTTTTGGCGGCGGAACCGACGAGTATGAAGAGTTGATAGGAACGGTGACTCCGGGACGCGATAGGGAGCTTTTTATTGTTGCAACACGCGAAGTCAGAAAAAGAAACTTTGAGGTCGGCAGACTGCTTTTCCAGACGATTATTTCAACCTACCCTGACTCAGCTTACTTGCCGATGGCAAAGCTTGCGGTTGCCGATACTTTCTATTTGGAAGGTTCGACAAGTTCTCTAATTCAGGCATCGGCGAATTACCAGGATTGGTGGACATTTTTTCGGACGCATCCTCTTGCGGACAGAGTTTTATTAAAGGTTGCGGAATCTGAAATGCGTCAAATTGGCCTTCCTGACCGGGACATAACCAAGGCAAAGAAAGCTGAGCAAAGGTTGGAGGCGCTTCTCCAGCAATACCCAAATTCGTCGTTGCGCCCGCTCGTTGAGGAACGTTTGGGTGAAGTTCAGGATAACCTCGGGCTGCATAATTTGTATGTTGGTAATTTCTACTACAAGCTTTCAGTTAAGCAGGAAAAAGGCGGTCTAAAAGGAGCGCAGTCGCGTTATTTAGAAATACTTGAGAAATATCCGAATTTCAGCTTTATGGATGAGGCGCTCTATAAACTCGCGGTGACATATTTACTGGAGGAAGAAACTGATCAGGCGGCGCGCTACTTCCAAGATATCGTTCGCGACTATCCCAACAGCGACCATGCTAAAGAGGCGAAAGAACAACTCGAACTGATCGGTGCAAAAATTCCGGAACCAAATCCGGAAAAATTAAAAGTACTTCCCGAAGAAAAGACTTCTTTCTTCAATAATTTCAAGAATGAATTTCTAGGTATTTATCCGCTCACGATCGATAAGGATGGAGTGTTAATGACGAAAAAATTCGACGAAACAAAATTTGAGCTAATCGATCAGGTCATTGAAAATCAGGGAGATTTGAAGGACTCGCAAATTCCCAAATCATTGACGACGGTAATTTCGATACGTACCCCGGAAAAAAGTAAATAAAAGTATTAGGCGCTAATTAATGTCGTTACGGAGAATCCGGATTAAGAGGGCAGGCTACAGGAGTAACATGAAGAAAAGTTTTATTATTTTCGGAGCAGCGGTCTTTTTTACGATGTCTTTTGGGGCGTATGCGCAAGACACTATCGTTGAGCGACCAAGCCCTAGCGTTACCCCCACTCCTTCTAATCTCACGGCGGTTTTGGAAAGAAATCTTAACCTTTCGGCTGTTTCACCGATATCCCGGGAAGTTCGTAAAGACTCCTATGTAAAACTCCTGGAAGGTCAGCGATATCTTTGGAAAATCAAATGGTCGAGATCCGAAGCGACAAAACTCCGATATGAGTCCCTTGCGAAAAATGCTCTGCAGAAGGCGGTGGAGCTAAATCCGAAATTAGCTGAGGGTTACACTGCGCTTGCGGAATTGTCATTGATGGGCTCAAAACAAGATATTAACGAAGCGATCATGCTTTCCGAAATTGCGGTAAACCTTGATTCCGATAACTTTGGTGGACACAGATTTCTCGCGAGGCTTTATACCTTAAAAAGTAATTTAGGTCGAGGCAAGGTTAACTCCGAATTGATAAAAATGTCGATTTCGGAGTGGAAAGAAATTGGCCGCCTTGATCCGAGAAATGCTGAGGCATGGGCGTTTCTGAGTGCTTTGTATGGCGCTTTAGGTGAGAAGGAAAATCGAATTGATGCCCTACGTAAATGGCGGTCATCCGCGGCACCAATGGATATAGATTTTTACGCAAGTATCATGCAGGGCGCGACTGAACTCTCGGTTTCCGCTGCGTCGACCCAACTCGGCGGGGCTTTGCTCGAGGCCGGAAACTCAAAAGAAGCTCTTGAGATATTAACCCGTGAGGTGTCGGTGGAGCCGGCGAATAAGGAAGCAATCGACCTTCTAAGTCAAGCGCTCGAACAGGCGGATGAGACCAATTTGGAATTGACCGTAAACGCTTTAAGACAGGCAGTTTTCGCGAATCCGGATAATCAAACGTTAGTTCAATTGCTTGCCGAGACCATAGCAAGGGCCGGTGAGGTTGACGGAGCGGTTCAAGTATTGGAAGACGCAGTCCGTAAATCTGTGGTTGGAAACAGGTTCTCTGCCTCTAAGTTTCAACTTGCGATAGGCGACATATTTGCGGAATCCAACCGAACTGATGAAGCTCTCACCGCCTACCGGAAAGCCCTTGCGATCCGGGGAATAACCGGTAAAGAAAACGTCGCGGATGATGATAAAGACTTCGCGATACGCGTTATCAATAAAATGGTCGAAGCTCTTCGAAAGGCTAATCGACGAGAAGAGGCGGAGAAATTATTACGGGATTCTAAAACACTTTTGGGTAAAAACAATTCGGAGATTGATAAAAAGCGGATCGACCTTTTAATTGAAGGCGGAAAAATGCAGGCTGCCTTGGCATCGGTGCCGGATGCAAGGTCGAAATCACCTAGCGATGTTGGGTTTTTGCGCCGCGAGGCTTCGATTTTAGTCGGACTTGATCGTGTGGATGAAGGTGCACGACTGATCGAGAATATGCTCCTACATAAACCGCTGAAAAACGAATTGGAAATCTTGCACGATGATTTTTCAAACTACCTTTTTCTTTCATCACTTTATGTAACGGCAGGTTTGGAGGAGCGGGCATTAGACTCTATTCATCGTGCATTCAAGGTTTCCGATAATTCCGAGAAAAAACAGATAGCGAAATTAAATCTGGCGTTTATTCAGCAGTCGTTTGGACGCTACGACCGCGCGGAAAAGAATCTCAGGGAAATTCTTGAGCAATCTCCCGGTTATCCGATTGCTCTGAATAATCTCGGATATCTTTTGCTTAGGCAAAATAAAAATCTTGAAGAAGCCCTGAGTTTAATCTCAAACGCTGTAAAAATAGAGCCGAGAAATTCTTCATACCTTGATAGTTTGGGTTGGGCATATTATAAACTCGATCGATTGGACGAAGCGGAACTCTATTTGCGTAAAGCATCTAGATTTAATGCAACCTCGGTGACGATATTGGAACATCTCGGAGATGTTTTTCGAAAACGCGGAAAATTGGATGAAGCGAAACAGGTTTGGCAAAAAGCTCTCACTCTTTCCTTGAATTCTGACGACTCGGACCGGTTAAAGACCAAACTAACCCGATAATTAAAATAAATATCGACTAGACGTGCCAAAACTCTTCTTTGTGACGAGTTTTGGCAGCATTTTCTATTTTAAAAGTATTTGGAATATTGGAGTAATTCTTATTTTTGTTTAAATAGCGGGATTTCTCTGTGAAATTTCGTAATTGCTGTCGTAGATTGAGCGGCTCACTCACTTTGAACCGATCTCAAACGATAAACGCAACCCCGCAGCGATGCGGGTGAACGCAAAGCCGTGAATCTCTAACGAGATTGTCTGGCTACCGAAATGAGGTCAAAATGAACGTAAGACAATCCACCAGCGGATATTCCATTCCAAAGTTCGTATCACTCTTTGGCTTTTTGCTTCTTGTCTTTTCCGCTAATATAGCCGCACAAGACGCCTCCGTTAAAAGTGAAGTCAGGGTCCGGTATATATCCGCAGGTCCAAAGGAACCCGCCTCCGGTATAAGATATGCAAAAAAAGCTGAAACATCTTCGAACCCGACTTCTTTAAAGAATCTTGAACCGACCGATTTTTATCTTGAGCGAAAAACGTTTGATTTCATCAATCAAAAACGAAAAGAGTATGGTCTGGCAAAACTCATTTGGAGTGATGATGCAGCGAAGCTAGCCCGCCAGCATTCCGAGAACATGGCTAAAAATGATTTCTTTAGTCATATCGGATTAAACGGAAGAATGGTCGACCAGCGCGCGACAGAATTCGGGCTCGATAAATGGAAGTCGATAGGCGAAAACATCGCATTCTGTAAGGGCTTTTCAAACCCAGCAGATTTCGTTGTGCAACGATGGATGCTTTCGGACCGACACCGCATGAATCTATTGAATAGGACGTGGAAAGAATCTGCAGTAGGAATGGCGAAAACCGACGACGGGAAATTCTTTTTTACCCAAATCTTTATTGTTAACTAAATTGTTCCGCCGAAAGGCAGGGCAGATGTCGCTGTTTGATTGTCGCATGCGCAGAGTGATGGTCGGCGGCGGCATTTTTCACGTTTAAACAAAATCGAGTTTTGTCGTTATAATCATCTGTCCTGTCCAATCCAGGAATTATGGATGATTTTACTCGAAAATTGATCACCGAATGGCGAAGACTTGGTCTACCCTTTGAAGGTGAAAGTATACTTATCGCTGTTTCCGGAGGTGCGGATTCCACAGCGCTTGCGCTGGCCCTCAAAGAACTTATAGCGCGAGAAAAAATGAAGAATCATTTTTTCGTTGGGCATTTTGATCATCAGATACGCGGTAAGGACAGTACGGCGGACTCGGAATTTGTTGAGAACTTTTCCTCAGATCTCGGCTTTGAAGTTGTGTCAGGAACTATAACGAACGGCAAGTTAGCTAAGGCGGGTAATCTCGAACAATCGGCGAGGGATGCACGCTATAGATTCTTGGTAGAAACGGCTTTGGAAAATGGATGCTCGACAGTTCTAACGGCCCATACGAAGAACGATCAAGCTGAAACCCTTTTACTAAATCTCGTCCGCGGAAGCGGAATTGAGGGGCTCTCGGGAATGGCCCCGCTAAGGGACCTATATAAAAATGAAATTACCCTTGGTGAAAGCCGGGAATCTCAGCAAAAAGTGATAATCGCCCGTCCACTATTGACTTGGGCTTATAGAGAGGACACAGAAGGATTTGTGAGATCTCACAGGATCGACTTTCGAAAAGATGCGATGAATGATGACATGAAGTTCGCGCGGGTACGAGTACGTAAGAACCTTATCGCGGTTCTGAAGGAATTCAATCCGAATATTGTTGACACCCTATCCCGAACCGCGATTCTTCTGCGTGAGGAGGGAGTTTTGCTGCGAGAATTCGATGAACTTTTATTCAACAGGGCGCTAGCCGAAAACCCGAATCTCTCGATAAAAACATTCCACTCGCTTTCGAAGCACGAAGGGACGCGACTCATCAGATATTGGTTGTTACGGCGAAGAGGCAACCTTCGAAGAATCAATCAAACCCATATTACCGCTATTATGTCGCTGGTAAATAGCCGGAAAAGCGGCAGAAAAACAGAGCTCCCGGATGGAAAATGCGTTGTAAAACGTGATGGAATGTTAATTTATGAACAGAATCAGGTTGAAAAATGAGTGCTCGACAACTACAATTATAGGTTGTGGTTCGAACACGGGTTCGAATCGTATTGTGACAAACTTTGGTAGAGAATCTTCATCAAAGAAGTTATTGGATTAAGTAATTGGAGGCTATAAGTTGAATTCTAAAGCAAAACAAGGTTTATTGTGGTTGATGATAATTTCTAGCGCGCTGCTGTTTGTGTGGTTTTTACAGAACAAACAGTCCAGTCCGCCGAAAGATTTGAGTATAAACGCAGCAATCACGCGCATAAACAACAAGGATTTTAAAAAGGCAGATTTTGGTCAGTCGCAGGTGGAATTCACCGACAAAAATGATAACAAATTTATCACGACGATCGGCAGCGATCCGATACGCGAAACCCTGCTTACGAATATTACGGAATTCAATAAAGCAAATTCAACGACGCCTGTTGAAACCACCGAGGAGCCTACCTCAACGGGTTGGGGATGGCTTTTGATTATTCAAATCCTACCTTTTTTATTGATTTTCGGCTTCTTAGCTTTCACCCTTCGTCAAATGCAGGCAGGCGGCAACAAAGCGCTTAGTTTTGGTAAGTCTAAAGCGAAGCTTTTGAACAACCAGCAAAAAAGAGTGACGTTTAAGGATGTCGCCGGAGTTCAGGAAGCTAAGGAAGAGCTTCAGGAAATAATTGAGTTCCTGAAAGATCCGCAGAAATTTCAAAAACTTGGGGGAAAAATTCCCAAGGGCGTTTTGATGGTAGGACCTCCGGGAACAGGTAAAACCTTGCTTGCAAAAGCAGTTGCGGGCGAAGCGAATGTGCCATTTTTCTCGATTTCGGGCTCGGATTTCGTTGAAATGTTCGTAGGCGTAGGAGCTTCGAGAGTTCGGGATCTTTTCGACCAGGGCAAGAAAAATGCGCCCTGCATAATATTTATTGACGAAATCGACGCTGTTGGACGCCACCGCGGAGCCGGACTTGGCGGCGGACACGATGAACGAGAGCAAACTTTGAATCAACTTCTCGTTGAAATGGACGGTTTTGAATCGAACGACGGCGTGATTCTAGTAGCCTCAACCAATAGACCTGACGTGCTTGATCCGGCGTTGTTGAGACCGGGACGATTTGACCGCCGTGTGATGGTTGGACGGCCGGATATCAAAGGCCGAGAAGGAATCCTGAAAGTTCACACCCGAAAAATTCCGCTAGATGAGAATGTCAACATCAACATCATCGCCCGTGGGACTCCAGGGTTTACCGGTGCTGACCTTGCGAACCTAGTTAACGAAGCTGCGCTAAATGCCGCCCGTTTTGACAAAAAAGTGGTTACAATGGCGGATTTCGAGGTGTCAAAAGACAAGGTGATGATGGGAGCCGAGCGCAAGAGCATGGTCCTTTCCGATGAGGAAAAGAAACTCACGGCTTATCACGAAGCAGGGCACACCCTTGTCGGGCTTAAGGTGCCGCAGGCGGATCCCGTTCATAAAGTTTCGATAATTCCGCGTGGCATGGCATTAGGTGTAACGATGCAGCTTCCGGAAGCAGACAGGCATAGTCATACGAAGGAATATTTGACGAGTCAGATCGCTATTTTGATGGGAGGGCGCATTGCTGAAGAAATTTATTTCGGTGAGGCAAATGTAACGACCGGGGCATCAAACGATATTGAGCGTGCTACCGATCTTGCTCAGGCGATGGTTTGCGAATACGGAATGAGTGAACTCGGGCCTTTGACTTTCGGTAAAAAGGAAGAGCAAATTTTCCTTGGACGTGAAATTAATCAGCATAGAGATTATTCGGAAGAGACAGCGATCAAGATCGATAGGGAAGTTAAAAAGATCATTGCGGAGCAATATGATCGAGCGCGTGAGGTGATCAGCGAAAATTCTGAAGCTATGGTCCGCTTATCAGAGGCACTCCTTGAACGCGAAACGCTTGATAGTGTGCAGATCAGACGTGTCGTGGCCGGTCTGCCGCTCGATGCCGATGATGAGAGCACCGACACCGACGATGACGGAAGTCCGGAAGAATCCAAGAACCCGTTTAAGAAACCGATCCTGCCTCCGATCACGGGGAACAACCCGGCGACTGCGTGAAAGATAAAGACTTTAGAAATCGAGCAGATGCGAAAATTTATTCGCATCTGTTTTTTTTTGTTATCATTATGGATTCTTTTTGACTTTTGACCGACAGGTGAACAACGAAAACAGCTCGCGATTCAATGTGTTGCGCCCTGAAGCATTTCATAAAAATTATGTTGAAGGAACAAATTTGGAAAACTTCTCAACGCGAATTTGATCTCTCCGAACGCGTTCGCGTAATGGCGATTCTGAACGTCACTCCCGATAGTTTTTCGGACGGCGGAAAATTCAGTACGTTTGGCGATGCGCTAAGACAGGCAGAACAACACGTCATCGAAGGCGCGGATATGCTTGACGTCGGCGGTGAATCGACGCGTCCCGGCGGTCAACCAGTTGATCCACGCGAGGAGATTGATCGAGTCGTCCCGGTTATTGAAGAACTTAAAAGAAGGTTTGATATTGCAATATCAATTGACACATCAAAGAGCGAGGTTGCGGAACAGGCGGTAAATGCGGGAGCCGAAATAATCAACGACGTTTCGGGGTTGCGATTTGACTCCAGGATTGCGGAAGTTGCGGCAAAAACATCCGCCGGACTGATATTGATGCATTTGAGGGGTGACTTTGAAACTATGCACCAGCTAGATCCGGTTGAAAACATTTTGGACAAAGTTTCTGAAGGTTTTGAATGGAGCATTCAAAATGCGAAGTCTGTTGGTGTAAAGGATGATCGGATCTGTCTTGATATCGGAATCGGTTTCTCAAAAACAATCGAACAGAACCTTGAATTGATTGCAAAGCTCGACGAACTCCATCTCCGGTTTGCGAATTATCCTCTGATGGTCGGAACGTCGCGAAAGTCATTTATCGGAAAGTTATTGGGCGGCGTTTCGGTCGTTCAACGCCTAAACGGCACGATTGCGTCAAATGTTGTGGCGGTTCTAAAAGGTGCGAAGATCATTCGTGTACACGATGTTAAACCCCACGTGGAAGCTGTAAAAATCATTGATGCGATAATGGGTTCATAAAGCCTGAAATCGGCCCAAAGCCTTTTGACCACGATACGAGTCTCTGTCAAAATCAATTTTATGCATAAGTTTCGTCTAATTGTCTTGGCCGCTTTTGTGTTTCTAGCAAGTACTGGTTTCAAGGAATGCTATAAACCGGTCACACGATCGGGACTGCCAAAACACATAAAGACGGTTGCGGTGCCGGCTTTTCAGTTTGATGTGACCGGTGCGCGTTATAGGGTTGAGTCTCGATTTACGGATGCCGTAATTCAAGAAGTCATTCGCAAAGGTCGCGGGTTAAAAGTCCAAGGAACTCGTGAAGGCGCGGATGCGGCAATCGAGGGAACTATCAAAGACTTTAGTTTTTCAGGTGTTTTGCTGGATCGTGCGGGCAGGGCGCGTGTCTACGAAATAACCATCACATCAGCAGTGACGGTTCATGATCTTAAGAACAATAAGATCATTTATGATAACCAAAATTTTATCTTCCGTGATTCGTTTGAATTTTCGGAAGATCCGCGATCGTTTTTTAATGAGGAAGACCCGGCGGTCGAACGAATCGCACGTGCCTTCGCAGAGTCCGTCGTTTCGACAATAACCAATGGGATCGGAGTACAAAAAGCAAAAGGGACTTAAGTGGCGCAAAAAATTCTTTCACGTCAGGATTTGAGGAAACAGCTTCGAAAACGCGAGTTTGCTCCGGTGTATTTATTTTTTGGTGAAGAAACCTATTTGCGAAATTTGGCAGCAAAGACAATAACCGGGATGGTTTTGAAAGATTCCGTGATTCGAGAATTCAACGAATCAGAAATAAGCCTCAAATCGTCCGACATCCAAACTGCGCTAGCTTCTGCAAACCAATTACCGATGATGGACTCCCGGCGAGTAGTCAGGGTAACAGATGTCGTAGTTTCAGCAGCGAAAAATAAGGAAACTATTGCGGAAGAGGACGAGGCTGCTATTCAGGATTATTTACTCAATCCGGCCGAGTGCACAGTTTTGGTGTTTATTGCTGATGATTTTGATAGGCGCAGAAAGATATCGAAATTACTGATCGAACATTCAGTTGCTGTCGAATTTAAGATGTTAGACGACCGCGATCTTCTTTTATGGGCGAAAGATAGACTCAAGGATTTAAGTGCTTCTGCCGATGAGAAATCACTGCTCCACCTGATCAGCTTGGTTGGCAGCGACGTCAGAAAACTTACGATAGAGCTTGAAAAGCTAGCGACCGCAGCGTTGCCCGCGACGGTCATAACGGAAGAGTTGGTCGAGAAATTGGCTCCAAACACAAGAGAACTTTCCAATTTCGATCTGGCTGATCATTTATTGCAGAAGAACAGATCAGGCGCACTGAAGGTGATGAAAAAGATTCTCGATGATGGGGCGGAACCATTGATGCTCCTTGGGTTGCTCTCCTACAATTTTCATCGCCTTTTTCTGGCCAAGGAAATGATGTCGGAGGGAATTGATCGCAAAGAGGTATCCCGGGTCATTCGGCTTCCCTGGAATAAACAGCAAGAATTTTTGGAAAATGCCAGACGTACCGAACGGGGTAGATTTGCGTGGATACTTCGGCGACTTGCGGAGACTGATCTATCGATAAAAACTTCTGTCGCAACTCCGAGATTGCAGATCGAGATGCTTATTTGCGAGCTCGCGGCGTAATTACCATTCCCAATTTAAAATTTAGGAGTATCCATTTGATGGATACTCCTAAATTTCTATTCTAATAACTTAAACACTATGCCAAGGCATTAACGTGTTTTGTCAAACGTGATTTATAGCGCGCTGCGGTATTTTTATGCAGAATTTTCTTGTTGACCATCCGATCAATCAACGACAATGTTGGCACAAGTGCCTCCTGGCTCTGGGTCTTATCCCCCTCTCCAAGTGCGGTGCGAAGCTTTTTGATCTGCGTTCGTAAACGACTGCGGTTACTCCTGTTAATTGCGTTGCGCTTCACATTTTGTCGCATACGCTTCTTTGCAGATTGATGATTTGCCATTTATTAACTCCGAATAAATTCTAGTTCGTTTTCTCAACGAAATTACAAAGTATAAGTTTTGGTTTGTTGCATGTCAAGCGACCAATCTTCAGTAACTAACGGGCGAATCGGCTCGTAATAAAGTGCATCGTATCCACGAGCAATACAGCAATCGGCGGGTAAAAGATAAATTCCGCACTTAGCGACTTTGAAAACAGCCGGGGCATTATCGTACTTGTAAAGCCATCCATCAAGTTTCCTATGACGAGTCCGACCCCGAGTGAGATGAAAAGGCCTGTCACCAAAAAAGCGATTGCCGTAAGACGCGAGTAGGGTCTAGTTTCCTCTTCGAGTTCGGCAAGAAGAGAATCGTGGAGGTTTTCGTCGCCGTAAGTATACCTTTCAAAACCCGCGCTGAGACGTTTCAACAAATGAAGAATACCGACGATAAAAAGCGTTATCAGGATAATTCGCCCCATAATACTTGAGTTTGTCCAGAACAAAGGTTTAAAGATCGCAACGAAACCCGTCGAAATAAACAACGCCACTACAGGGAAAATGATCTTCTGCATAGCCATCGATTCACGACGTTCATCCTCGATCATACGGTCGATAATTGCGTTATAGCGCTTTTCGTAAGCCATTTGGCGGGCGCGTTTTGCATGAGGATTATCGGAGGCGAAAATCGAATCGTCCCCCAAATTATTGTATTCAGCCCGCAAGCGCTTTTTGTCATATTCCGCCCGCGACTGAGGGTCACTCAAAGTCCTGTATGCTCGGGCGATTCGTGCAAATTCCCGTGTCGCTTTTTCATCGCCATCGTTTAGATCAGGATGTTTTTTTCGCGCAAGGCGCCGGTAAGCCGATTTTATTTCAGCGGCAGAAGCATTCGAGGAGACGTCTAGATATTTATAATAATTCACAATCGCAGATCATTCTCACTAAGGACGGGCGGTGAGCTGAAAATCAGTAGATTTTCCATGCCACAGTAAGAATTATAGCATAAATTATGGATTGCTTTTTGGCTGCAAAATTGTTCCAAATCGTCCATTTGGAGACTGATCGGATTCGCTCCGGCACCTTTTACAACGTCAATAACCTTTACCACCTGACCAAAAGAAATTCCACGCGGAGCCCTTATAAACACGGTTTTTTGTATAGGATCCTCACCAGGGTTAACTTGTTGTACCAACATGCTTTCATTTAGGACGTTGTTTTTAGACCGTTCTGCAAAAACCCTTAAAAGTTTTCGGCTGAGCGCATTCGCGTGATCAACTGTCCCGACTTCGGATAAGCCATTCAGTGAAAGAGTGAGATCCTTGTTCATTTTTGCAATTAGGATAAAAGGCGATGATTCCCCGCCCCACAGGGTCTTTGTTTTCTCCGGGGATTTTCGTTTCAAACCTACTTGGCGCAAGCGGGGAAACCCCCATAAAGATGATGAGCAATACGAGCAGCACATCGATTAAAGGCGTTACATTAATTTCGGGCTTCATGTTGTTATCTCTTTTGTGGATTTAGACACAAACGAAGCATGAATGTTCCCAATCGTTTTAAATTGCCTTCTGCGTTGAATCTAAATCAGCATTTATTGCGCCTAGGAGTGCTTTCGCTTTGAGTAAACTTTCAAGATATTCGCTTTCAGGATCACTATCGATTACTATTCCGCCGCCGACATTGAAAACTGCTTCATTTTTCCGGATGACCATTGTGCGAATCGCAACGTTTAGGTCAAAACGCTTATCGAAACCGCAATACCCAATTGCACCCATGGAAAGGCCGCGGTTTGCATTTTCGAGTTTATCAATGATCCCCATCGTACGGATTTTTGGACATCCGGTTATCGATCCGCTTGGAAAAATAGCTTTGATAACTTCCGAATAAGTGACATTCTTTTTCAATTCTCCGGAAATCGTAGAAACCAGGTGAAAAAGGCTGGCATGGACTTCAAGCTCGTAAAGTTTTTCCACTTTGACGCTTCCAAACTCGCAAATTCGTCCCAGGTCGTTTCGAAGCAGATCAACGATCATCGTATTTTCAGCTTTGTCTTTTTCACTTTGAATGAGTTCTTTCTCAAGTGCTCGATCTAGTTTGGGAGTTGTTCCGCGATGTTTCGTGCCCTTAATTGGAGATGCAGAAATCTTATTTCCGGCAATGGACGCGAGCCTTTCGGGTGAAATACTCACGACAGTATCTCCTTTTTCACGCGTTAGAAAAGCTGAAAAAGCTGCCGGGTGAGATTTCCGCAACACCTCAAAAATTCTTTGAGGTGTCATTGCTTCCGGCAGTACCGCTCGAAACTGCTGAGTCAGATTAGTTTGATAAGTTTCTCCATCACGAATATATTCCTGTATCTGTTGCACGATTTTCATATATTCGCGGCGGGAGAAGTTGGACGAGATTTTGGACTGTTCAAGGATGTTGGGATGCTGGGTTGGTTCCGAATCAAAAACGAGATCCGCGATTTCCGCGAATTGTGCCTTATCGCCGGATAGTTTCGTTTCGCCCGTAACATAATCGTGTATGAGTAGTACGCTATAGGCTGCCAGAAAAAGATCGGGTTCTTCCAATTGTGAAATTTCTTTCTCCCTCGAGCAAATTCCTTGCAGCTTTTGGCCGAAATCGTATGAGAGCGAAAAGATCGAAGCGAAATTCTCGTTGGTGAGTGTTGAGTCCAAGAACTCAAGTGTTTTTTCAGCCGAATCATTCGAAATCGAAGATGACTCGACGGGGCGAATACCGGCTAGGAGAAGGTGTGAACCGAGGTGCCCGACACCGCAACTGTCCAAAAGACATACATTTTCGGTTTTCGAGAGTTCGAGAAGTCTTGCGACTAATTCATCGGCCGTTAGGTTTATTCGATTCACGTTGGAAATTCTAACACGCGGAATTATCTTTTCTTTAAATGGGGTTTTAGCGTAAAATCTTTGAAATCATCAAGTATCTAATTTCACTAAATACAATATGGAAAATTCGGCAAAGAGAATGGACTTGATTCGCGGTTTGGGACTGCTTGCGGCGATTTCAATTATCGTCGGCAATGTCATCGGCACCGGAGTATTTTTAAAAGCCCGTGTGATGACTTGCAATGTTGGAAGCCCGAAATGGGTAATAATTGTGTGGATTGCCGCGGGAATCTTATCACTTGCCGGGGCCCTGACCTATGCCGAGCTTGCTGCGATGAAACCGCAAGCAGGCGGAGAATATGTCTTTCTTCGCGATGCTTATGGAAGGGTTTGGAGCTTCTTGTACGGCTGGATGCAGATCTTCATCGCAAAAACCGGTTCGCAGGCTGCGGTTGCCGTTGCGTTTGCGATATTTCTTAACGATTTTGTAGGTAAAGGTCTCAAACAAACGTTGGTTCAAACGAGCATTCTCGGCTACGACTACGAACTCACATCGCTCCAACTCGTGGCTGTCCTGATGATAGTAATTTTTACTGCGTTGAATTCACTTTCGGTTTCGTTTGGCGGTGCACTCGCAACGTTTTTCACGATTATAAAGATCGCGTTGGTTTTATTGATCGGATTGGGTGCGTTTTTTCTCGCCGACGGGACATTTTCCGGTTTGGGAATGATCAACGATGGCGGTGCCTGTGAAGGTGTCGAGAATGCCGTTAAATATGGCGCAGCAGGTTTCACGTTTGCGGGCGGTTTTGCCGCTGCAATGCTGGGTGCGCTTTGGGGTTATGATGGCTGGAACAATTTGACGCTGGTTGCCGGGGAAGTTAAAAATCCACAAAGAAACATTCCGATCGCGCTGATCAGCGGAATTATTCTCATCACCCTGCTCTATGTGATGATTCATTTTGCATATTTTTATGTGTTGAACCCGACAGAAATCGCTTCGGTTTCGAAAGACTCATCGGTTGCTCAGGAAGTTGCGGTTAGATTTCTCGGCGCCGGCGCATTGTCCTTGATGGCAGCCGGATTAATGGCTTCATCGATTGGCACATTGCATACTTCAATACTCACAGGAGCGCGCGTTCCGTACGCAATGGCCAAAGATGGGATGATGTTCCAGAGTCTTGGCAGGCTTTCGGAGAAAACACGTGTGCCCATAGGCGCGTTAATATTGCAGGGCGTTTGGGCTTGTCTTCTAGCACTTTCGGGCTCTTTTGATACCTTGACCGATTACGTGATCTTTGGTTCCTGGATCTTTTATGCCCTTGTTACCTCTTCGATATTTGTTTTTCGAAGGAAATATCCTGACGCCGTGCGTCCTTATCGGGCATTTGGATATCCGATAGTCCCGATCCTATTTATACTCGTTGCTGGATGGCTGCTGGTAAATACCGTTTGGACAAATCCGGCTAATTCGTTGAAGGGATTATTTTTGATTATTCTTGGACTGCCAGTTTATTATCTTTTAACAGGCGGAATTAAAAACTCAGAGGATGAATCAGAGGATGAATCAGAGGATGAGGCTTAGGCGATGGACAACCCGAATAAATTTGGTGAAGAACGTCGCGCGATGCGAAGGTACCCCGTAAATATCGATGTCGAATGGGAAGGAACCGTTGGACGCCAGCGCGGCACCATTAACGACATTGGCAGTCTCGGATGCTTTATACTTTGCTCCGGCGAGGTAGATGATGAAGAGATCGTGAAAATTTTTATGCCGCTCGGTGACGGTATGAAAGTGCAGTTTTTGGGAGAGGTCGTCAATCACGTTTTTGAAATAGGCTTTGGCGTGAGATTTCAGGAATTAAATCGGGCTCAAAAAGACTTTATTGAAGGAATAATAGAGCCGCTGATCGACTAGTGATCCAATTCTTCTAATGCTTCGAGGGCGATCTCGCGGTCATCGAAATGGAATTTATCGGCTCCAATTATTTGATACGTTTCGTGACCCTTACCGGCGATAATGACAACGTCGTGGGTTTTTGCCTTTTGCATAGCTAAATGGATTGCTTCTCGCCGATCCGAATTGACCAGATACGTACACTTTGTCTCTTTTAATCCAGTCTCGATTTCGTGGATGATCTTTAGCGGGTCTTCGGTCCTCGGATTATCTGAAGTAATAATTACCAGATCACTATGTTGGCCGGCAATCACACCCATCGGTCGACGCTTAGTTCTATCGCGATCGCCTCCACAACCAAAAACTGTTATCACGTGTCCTTTGGTCAATTCTCTCGCAGTTTTTAAGGTGTTTAGGAGAGCATCATCGGAGTGAGCGTAGTCAACCACAACCGCGACATCCCGGTCGTGCGCAACACGCTCAAACCTCCCCGGTGCTCCAACGCAGTTTTCGAGTCCCTTCTGAATCGAGTCTAAATCATAACCAAGTTCGAGCGCGGCTGCGGTCGCCGAGAGCATATTGTAAACGTGCGGTTTGCCAACGAGCGGGGAAGTGATCAAACGAGTATCGCTAGGCGAATTGAGAACAAAAGTCGTACCTTTAAGAAGCGATACTTCGACATTTTCAGCCGTTAGGTCAGCTGAACTATTCTGCGAAAATGTAACGACTCGCTGTCCTTTTTCTGTGAGTTCATTTGCCAGTTTAAGCCCCCAGGGGTCATCGACATTTATAACGCTTGATTTCGGTTCCTGGCCCAGCCGTCCGTCAAAAAGTTGTTTCTTCGCGTCGAAATAATTTTCCATGGTGTCGTGATAATCAAGATGGTCGCGTGTCAGATTCGTGAAGATCGCGACGCTGAACTTTAGTCCGTCGCAGCGCCTTAAATGAATGGCTTGCGAGGATGTTTCCATAACGGCTACATCGCATCCTTTCTCGACTGCTTCGCGTAGAAATCGTTGAGTGTCAGATGCTTCCGGCGTTGTTCGAACCGCTGATTGCGATTCGTCCCCGATTCGATACTCAACGGTCGTGAGCATTGCGCCTTTGCGATTTGAAGCCTCGGCAAGCGATAAGACGAGATACGATGTAGTCGTTTTGCCATTTGTCCCGGTTATCCCGACCAGTTTTAATTCATTTGAAGGGTTACCATGAACGATCGCGGCGGCCTTCGCAAGCGCCTTTCGTGTGTCTGCAACTTTTAACCAAACACCGGCAAAACCATTCGGCGGATCGAGTTCGGAAAGAATTCCCGCCGCGCCGCGCCGCATTACGTCGTCTATGAAACGATGTCCATCTAATGTCAGACCCTGAATCGCGGCGAAAAGAGTTCCGGAGCTGGTTTGGCGAGAATCGTGAGTAACATCCGAAATCTCGGCGCGTGAGTCACCCGAGCAATCTGCACCGATTTCTGCGGCGAGTTTATTTGCATTTACGGTTGTTTTTGTCAAAATGTTTCCCTGGTGTTGCCGCGCAGAGCGTGAACCTTGTGTTGAAATTTTCGTAATAAATCTTACTATTAAGATTACGGGATATACAAAATGAAAATATTAAAACTGATCCTTTTATTATTAGCCATCGGCGCGGGTGCTTATGTTTTGCTCTGGTTGTTTGGCCTCATCGCCAGTTTATTCTGGTACGCTTTTTGGATAGGAATTCTGTTGATCGGCGGAACCGTTGGATATAGACTGTTTTTGGGCGGCGGAGATGATGAAAAACCTCAGCTTGAGGAACCAAAGCCGACTGCTATCAGCGAGCTTCAAAACGCGGATCGAACTCTTGAAGCCTATAAGAAGAAGTATCACTCGGACGAAACTGAAAAGTAAAAAATTCCGATTAATTTCGTTTGATATTCCTCTAAGAATGATTTTCCCACAACGGAATACGCTCTTCATATGGGCGAGCCCCGCGCTAGACATTCCAAAGGTTATCCGATAAATTCGGAATTGCATTGATTTTTTTCAATAAGAAGCCGAGGTGGTGAAATTGGTAGACACGCTAGTCTTAGGAACTAGTACCGTAAGGTGTGCGAGTTCGAGTCTCGCCCTCGGCACCAGGTGAACAATGGAGTTTTTGTTTTTGCAGCCTTAGCACTATTAAATACGCGCACAGATCATAATCAATATGTTACTAAAGGTCGCTTTTGTTCACGGTTTGACTGGCTAGTTTTTTCAATACTTTAATTAATGAATACAGAACTAATAAGCATTTCGGACACTAATAAAGAGATCAGAATCGAGGTTGCGCCTGAAGAGGTTAGAGGCGTGTATGATTCGGTTAGTAGAAAATACGCGAATAAAGCGCAGGTTCCGGGGTTTCGAAAAGGAATGGCTCCGTTAGATGTTATCCGTATGCGTTATAAGAACGAGATCAAATCTGATGTAATTCAGGAATTGATTCCTCCGAAGGTAACTGAAGCGATCATCGAACATCAATTGAGCCCGCTTGCCGAACCGCATCTGCATCTTGATGATGCAGAGAATGTTAAAGTTAACGGTTCGCAACCGATTGCGCTTAGCGTACATGTTCAGGTTATGCCGGAAATTCCAAAGCCGAAATATAAAGGGCTCGAGGTGACCCGCCGTGTTCGTCCGGTTGACGATGAGGAGATCGACAGTTTTATCGAAGACCAGAGGCAACAACAATCGACGTTGCTTCCGATAGAAGGTCGGAAATCTATAGACGGCGATACTGTGATAGTAGATTTGAAAGGAATTTTTGACGATGATCCGAAAGCAGATCCCATCGAGGTAAATGATCTCGAAGTCCAACTAGGAGATGAAGTCATCGAGAAATCGTTTTCAGAAAACCTGGTCGGTGTAGAAACTGATGATGAAAAAGAATTTACCGTTAGTTATGACAAAGACTTCTCATCTGCCGCACTCGCCGGCCGGACTGTCAACTATAAGGCTAAGGTTAAATCGGTCGGCTCCGTCGAATTGCCCGACCTAGATGACGAATGGGTCGCAAGTCTTGGTGAAGAATTCAAAACCGTAAAAGAATTGAGAGCGACACTGCGCAAAGACATGGAATCGGTCGCAAAAGCGGATGCGGATAGCCGTATCCGAAATGATTTGATAGCGAAGCTGATAGAAGGAAATGAGTTTGAAGTTCCCAGCGCTCTGATAGAAAATCAAGCGCAGAATTTACTAAATAACTTTGCTCAGGATTTAGCGCAGCGCGGCGTTGATCTAAGTAAAGTTGATCAAGGCTTCGTGGAATCGACTTATCAACAAATGAAAGGCCAGGCCGAACGCGACGTTCGCGGCGCCATTATTCTCGAGAAAATCGCCGAACTCGAAAAGGTCGAGATTGGAAAAGCCGCCGTCGATAAAGAAGTCGAAAATATGGCGAAGCATTATCAAACGACCGCCGAGGAAATCCGAAAGACGATTGAACAGCAAGGGGGAGAAGCATCGATCGAGAATAGTTTGCGAACGCGGGAGGCAGTTGAAGCTTTGGTGAAGCAGGCAAAAATCGAAGATGGGGAATGGGTCGATGAAAGCCAGACGACACCTAAAAAGGAAGACGCATCGAAGGAATCGGAGAAAAAAGGAAAAGCGACTAAGTCTGAGGCTAAACCAAAAAAGAAGGTGAAGAAAAAGGCTGATGGAGCATAAGTTTAAATCTTTTTTAAATTGAAAACGTAAATTAATTTTAGGGTTTGCATTTTGTGTGATAAATTGTAAAAATCATGAAAGTTGACAACAGCCGTTGTTAGCAACAGTTTATCTCCACTAAGTTAAACAAACTCCTTAGATAATCAGAAAAAACCGAAAGGAAGATACATAAAATTATGGCTTTAGTTCCAATGGTGGTAGAGCAGACTTCGAGGGGCGAACGTGCTTTTGATATCTATTCGCGGCTTCTCAAAGACAGCATAATATTTATCGGTACGCCGATTGACGACACTATCGCAAATTTGATCGTTGCGCAGCTATTGTTTCTGGAAGCTGAGGATCCGGAGCGGGATATTAATCTTTATATCAATTCGCCCGGCGGTTCGATCACTGCGGGCATGGCGATTTACGATACGATGCAATTCATTCGAAATGATTGTACGACGATTTGCGTTGGGCAATGTGCATCGATGGGAGCACTCCTGCTTTGTGCGGGGGCACCAGGAAAACGCTTTGCACTGCCGAATTCCAGAGTGCTGATTCACCAACCGTCCGGCGGCGCCTCGGGACAAGCTACGGATGTTCGAATCATGGCGGAAGAAATAATCCGCATGCGTGAAATGACTTCGCGAATAATTTCCGAGCATTCCGGTCAGGATTACGATCAGGTTGAGCTTGATGTCGAACGTGATCGAATTATGACGGCCGCGGAAGCGAAAGTTTATGGTTTGATAGATGAAGTTATCGAACATCGCGAGAAATCGAAATAAATATTTTTGCTAGCCGATAGGTTTTCGAATTATGTCTATGCTAAGACAAGAAGAAATTTTGCGTTGCTCGTTTTGCGGTAAGACACAAAACGAAGTCAAAAAACTGATAGCCGGACCGAGTGTATATGTTTGCAATGAATGCATCGACATTTGCAACGAAATAATCAACGATGATGAGAAAACCGAGGCAACTTCCGTACGAGCCAGCCTTCCCAAGCCGCAGGAAATCAATGAATTTCTAAATCAATATGTGATCGGACAAGAGGAAGGAAAAAAACGTCTTTCGGTTGCGGTTTACCAACACTATAAGCGCCTCGAGCTTGGTAAACGGCGGACGGATGTTGAGATCCAGAAATCGAATATTCTGCTTATTGGCCCGACTGGAACCGGCAAGACACTACTCGCACAAACTTTGGCAAAAATATTGAGTGTCCCGTTTTGCATAGTTGACGCGACCGCTTTAACCGAAGCCGGATACGTCGGCGAAGATGTCGAAAATATCCTGCACAAACTTGTCAGAGCGGCAGGCGACGATATAGAACGTGCCCAGGAAGGAATAATATATATCGACGAAATCGATAAGATTTGCCGAAAAGACGATAATCCATCAATTACGCGCGACGTATCGGGAGAAGGTGTTCAACAGGCACTCTTGAAAATACTCGAAGGAACGACCGCGAACATACCGCAAAATGGAGGGCGGAAACATCCGCAGCAGGAGTTTACGACCGTTGATACAAAGAACATTTTGTTTATATGCGGTGGAGCGTTTGTGGGGCTTGATAAGGTTGTCGCGAAGCGCCTACGCAATAAATCTCTCGGATTTCAGGCGGAGGTAAAGGATACGAAAGAAAGACAGACGGAAGCTTTCGCTAATTTACAGCCCGAAGATTTGATTCATTATGGACTCATTCCAGAATTTGTTGGGCGGCTTCCGGTATTAGCGACACTTCACGAACTCGACGAAGATGCTCTGGTAAAAATCCTCACAGAGCCCAAAAACGCTCTGATCAAACAGTATCAGCGTAAATTTGAATTTGATAACATCCGGTTAAAATTTACAGAAGGTGCAAAGCGTTCGATCGCCACCCTTGCGCATAAACGCAAACTCGGCGCACGAGGATTGATGACGATTCTGGAAGAGATCCTCCTCGATCCGATGTATCTTCTTCCTTCCCAAGACACCGTGAAAGAGCTTGTGATTACCAAGGATATTGTTGAACAAAAAGCTTCAACCCTGCCTCTCGAGGTAATTGAAAGTATCGAGGAAGCCGCCTAATAATGTCTGAAGTTGGCGGTTGATCTTTCTAGCCAAGTAAGAATAAGAAAATCAACGGGAATAATATCCCAACTGACGTCAGTTTCGAGACTGTTCAAAATTCTGTTCTATCGAAGAAAAAGTCAAGTAAAAAGACTGATATTGTGCCGAGCAGCCAGATATTTTTCTAACTTTCAGCCCCGTTTTTGGCATATAATAAACAGCTTGTGAAGCCTGAGTTCAGATAT
>JBGTGX010000041.1:0-9068 GCA_041746475.1 Pyrinomonadaceae bacterium
TTTTTTCATTTTTTATGATGACGGTCTGATTTTCAATAAAGCGCTCGGAATCCATTGGAATGACCGTAACATTAGTGATGGCAAAAGACTGTGAATCATCTTTTGGAATTGCCAAGGCAACATTTGGAAATATGAACAAAATTACAAAAAACAAACTGATTTTCATTAACATAAATATTCTCCTGATTAATTCTTACTTCTTTTTCCGCCGTAATTTACAATTGCTTCCAAAGCCGGATCACGATTTTCCCGATATGCAATAAATGTGGGAGGTAGATAAATTAAAGGGGCAATCCAGGTTCGTCGGTTAGAAAAACATCAAGATTTTTCGCTAATTCGCTTTTTCTAACACCAGTTTGACAGTTCACCGTGTGAACGCTTTTAAACATTGTAAAAACCAGTAACACATGTGCAATCACTTTCATTTATTTATCTCTCAATACAGATCATAACTTACCAATCCATTCTGAAATTTCCTGCCCGATTTCCGTTGGCGATTCTTCCGGCAGATAGTGAAGCCCTTTGACAGATTTTTCGGTTATATTTTTCCAACCTCGGCAAACTTCCTCGCGTCCGCGAGAGATCAATGCGCCCGGTTCGCTGTTAATAAAGAGTATTGGAATTTGGGTTTTTGCCATCCATTCGAGATGGCTGATAACCTCTTGATGCACGTCTGGCGGTTCGCCGTTTATCGGAACCTGCTGCGGAAAAACGAGCGTCGGGCGGCGTGATTCGCCCGCTTTGAGGAAAGGCTTGCGATATACAGCTTTATCCGCATCGCTCATTCTCGGAAACTGCCTTAAAAAAACATATTCGACAAAATGATTGTCTTCCAGAACTTTCTTTTGCCCCTCTTCCGCGCGAAAAGACCGGAACCAGTTTAGGGTCGCTTCGGGCGTATTCGAAGAATTTTGTGAAACGACAAAAGTTTCCATAAAAACAATGCCTTTGACCGCGTTTTCATTGTTCATCGCCCAGTCGAAGCCCAAACTTCCGCCCCAGTCATGAACCACCAGAACAACGTTTTTCTTTACATTGAGTTTGCTGAGCAATTCCGCTAAAAACTTTTTGTGTTCGGCAAAATGGTAGCGGTCTTCGCCGCTTGACTCTAATTTGTCGGAATCGCCCATCCCGATCAGATCGGGCGCGATGCATCTGCCCTGTTTTTCAACCGCCGGAATAATATTTCTCCATAGATACGAAGAAGTCGGATTGCCGTGAAGAAACACTATTGGGTCACCTTTTCCGGTTTCAACGTACGCCATCTTATTACCAAAAACGTCCGCGAATTTTTTCTTTGTAAAATCAACCGGCGCGGGCTTTAAGGATTGCGCAGCGATTTTGTTCTGCCTGAGCCACGTCACTCCAAAAGCAGACATCAACATCAACATTTTGCGTCTATCTATCATGGTATTCTTTCGAAGTATTTTTCTTCTATTCCTTCGATTCTTTTTCCTAATAAATTCAGACTGTATTACGAAAGAACCGTAAAAGTCATAAAAGAGATCGGAAAAAACCGTGAAAGTTAGTTGAACCCATGTGTATTGAGTTTTATTTTTTTTGCAGTAGTATTATTTTCTTCGCCGGACCAATAAAAAGATGTTTACCTGCTTTCCGTTAGAAAAACACCCAAAAACGGCCCCAAAAAATAAGCGTCCCGAGATTTCTGCATCGGAAGCGGTAGTCAATCCGGCAAACATGCCGATAAAAAATCTCGTTTTGATCGAGACGTCCGGCAAATTTTTGTTTCCATAAATTTATACTTACTTTTTTTCTACAGCTTCACACGCCTTTTTAATGTTTTGCGAATTATTTCGTGCGGTGACGCACTAACGGAGAAGGATCGCCAATTCTTTATCACTGGTGGAATTAGCAGCGGCCGGGAATCAATGCATTGATCGCTTTCCGAAACGCCTGAGGTTAACTAAGTTTTTGAGAGCTTTATTGATCTGCTAAGCTTTTTGTTTTTGAAATTGCTATTCTATGCGAACGGGTCGATTCCTTCACTCTGTTATCGGGCAATGTCGTAACTTTTGAGTCCTTTGTTGTCGTTTGCGTTTAGCCAGAAGATTTTGAAGTGTATGTTTTTTGGTGGTTTCTTAGTCCCGAAATTTGAAGAAAGGCAAAAAGCGCGATTATTATTGCAATAATTGAAATCAGACCCAAACCAACAGTTGTAAAAATTGATCCACTGAAAACGATCAGAAACAAACTCCCAATCACCCAAAGAATATCCATCGTGATAATCGTTCCGACCAGGTATTTATTGACATTTTTCATCATCGAAACAAAGAAAACAAATACTGAGAAAATAATCAGCGAAATTCCCGTTGGCGTTAGAGTTCCCAATCCTTTGCTTGACAAAATATCGGCGATATTCTGGTCGAATAAAATAAAACCCAAACCCGGAAGAAATGAAAATGCAGCATTGATTCTCAAAGTATAGTTTAATAACTTTCGTCCATTCATAAATTTCTTACCTCGTTTTTTCGAGCAATAGCATAAGGCTGTAAGCAATAAGTTTCGGATTATCTCGATTAAGTCGGTGCGAATCTTTTTGGCTGATAAGATGTTCGGAATTTGTTGAGCGAGTCGCTAAATCGTACTGCATTTCCATCCAACCGCTATTTAAACTCGTCAAAAGCGGTTTGTTTTTTTCATTATCATCGATGAATGCGGCAAAACTGTTCCCAGCCGACAAAACCAGTAATGGCAGATTTCCGAGTTTTTTTGTTTTCCCAACCTCCGAAGCACTTTCAAATATGTTTTCCAAAACCGAAACCGAAGTTTCATGAGTTTTAATTTGCACCATTTGTGCCTGATAGCTCAAGAGCATTTCCGATGCGACTCCGATGTAATCTTCTTTTTTGAGCTTCCCCGCTTTGGCTTTTTCGAGGTTTTCTTTCGCCGCCTTTAATCCTAATTCGAGCATCTGTTTGGCGGCCGGCAGGCGTTCCCACTGATGTTCGTGTGCCGAATCAATCAATCCAATTCCCGCAATATTTTTCGGAAACATATCGTAAAAAATTCGCGCAATATAACCTCCGTAAGAATGTCCGACTAAGACGAATGGCGCTCTTTCGCCCGACTTTTGCAGGAGTTCATGCAAATCTACCGCGTCTTTTTTAGCGGTTCTGGGCATATTTCCTAAACTGCTCCAGCCCAAACCCAAACGGTCGTAGGAACAAACCCGCGTCTGTTTGGAAAGTACTTTTTGTACCTCAAACCAATGAATTGACCACGCACCTGCCCCCGCATCGAGAATCACCGTCGGACTACCTTTTCCGGTACAATTGATGTGCATTTTGGCGTAACCAATATCAACTATCTTGCCCAGAGGCTTTGTTTCCGAAGACACGGACAGCGTCGAAAAAATTATTAATATCGCAAAAATAGATGTGAATGCGTTAATCTTCATCACGTACCTCCTCTAGTTTATTTAAAATCTGCGTACCGTTGGCAGTTGAATAAGATTTTAGCGTTCGCAAAATTGCCAAACGAGCTTTTTCAAAAGCCCTGTCATCTTCGTGAAGTCGGTAAAACCAATTTGATTCCTGCACGAATCCATGTAACTGAAAAATCAGCAATTCGTCATCACAATCCTCCCGCAATTCTCCCAAACGAACCGCCAGTTTTGCTTCGCTTTCTAATTTCACAACCCAGGATTTGGTCAAATTGGCAATCAAATCGCGAACCCTTCCTGGGCGGTCGTCCATTTCCGCCGACACGGCGAAGAAGAAACAGCCGCCGCGAAAGACGCTCCGCTCCACGTAAGATATCCACGCGTCCAGCATCGCAAAAAGTTTGACCAGCCCGTGTTCCATATTTTCAGTCGGTACGATAATTTCCCCAACAAAAATTTCAGCTGCTGCTTCCACGGTGGCGATTTGTAAATCTTCCTTTGAACCAAAATGTGCAAACAAACCACTTTTGCTCATCTCAAGTTCATTCGCCAATCTGCCGATGGTCAGACCTTCAAGGCCCTCGGTCGATGCGGTATCAACGCTGATTTTGAGAATCTCCCTCCGGGTTTTTTCTCCTTTAAGCTTTGTCTGTGTTTGCGTTTGTGTATTCATAATCGTCCGATCGTTCTATTTTTATAACACGCACGTTCTACGAGGTCAAATTTATAAAAGACTCGTCCCAATTTTAAATCAGAAAGCGCGATGTTAGATATGGCGCGGCATAGGAATTCGGCAACAAGGCTGCCGAGTTTAATTCGTTGCCGAATATCAACTATGCTTTTGTTCGGACAAAAGCTAAGAAGATGGCGACAGATGCCAAGGCCGGTTTGATGAAACGAGTGACCTGCAATGAGTTGGAACCGTCAACTTGGAAAAACGCACGAAAGTTACGGAATTCCCAGTCGGCGGCTTCCCTAGTGGGTCCGAAACGACTTGAACGCTGAAAGCGATAAACATAATAACCCGGGGCGAGCGAAGCCTGAACTCCGGGTTTTTTGGGAATGGTTGATCGCTAAATCCGTGTTGGCATTCTGGCAGGCAAGCTATTGCTATCAAATGCGTGTGGTCCTTTAGTGGTGGCGTGCTATTTCCCTCTGTGGAATCTTAGCTATTATAAACTCCGCAGCTAATTTTGATCGCGGTTAGACTCCGTCGATAAGAGCGAAGTGACGAAATTATATTTGCTATTTCATTGTGACTGAGAATTAAACCTTTGCAAATGTAAGTCCGGTTTGCCCCTGATATTTTCCGCCTCGATCTTCATATGAAACTGCGCAGTCCTCGTCCGATTCGAAGAAAAGGATCTGACCAATTCCTTCGTTTACATAAACCCTCAGCGGCAAGTTCGCGAAATTTCCTATTTCTACTACAAGTCTTCCGGTCCAACCGGCTTCGAGCGGCGTTGTGTTTACAAGTAAACCCGTGCGGGCGTATGTTGATTTTCCGAGTGCTACGCCTGTCACACGACGGGGCATCTTGAAGGTTTCCACGGAAACACCAAGGCCGTAATGATGGGGTGGAAGCAAATAATAACGCGAACCGTCTTCAGCGGTCTTAAGCTCCGGTTCGATAAGAGAGGTTTCATCGAATTTTTTCGGGTCGATCTCGCTGCCATAGACAGACGAAAAAATTCGGAAGCCATCATCTGCAAGCCGCATATCGTAGCCGTAACTCGAACAGCCTGCGGAAATGATCTTGTTTCCCTCTATTTCCCTAACCAAATCCGGAAGAAACGGATCGATCATCTTGTTTTCTTCCACCATTTTACGGAGCCAAACGTCTGATTTTATAGTCATAAAATTGTGATTTTAAAAAGAAATTGGAAAGTGATGAAGAAGCTAATCTATCACTTTCCAAAGGGAAATTTCAAAATGCCTTATCAGCTATTTTTTTGCGATCTTTTCGAAATCACCAATTTTAAGGATACCGTCTCCGACGGTAAACGATAGTTCTGCTCCGCCACTGCCTGCTTTTGCCTGTATCGTACTATCCGAAAACTCCATTTTGCGCTGAGGCTTCAGCATTTTGTAAGAATTGTCGATCTTCCCCGTACGTAGAATTTTCGCGGTTAAATTCGCGTTTAAATTCTGCGGCAGCCAAACATTCATGTCGCCGCTTGCAACTTGAATTTCCGCAAAGCGACCGCGCCAACTTCTCGCCGAAATAGTTACATCGACATTTCCTTTTCCGATAGTCGCCTGTACCGTTCCGCCGATCAGGTTGAGCTTCGCATTGGATTCCAGATATTTGATTCTCATCGTTCCTTCAACGTTAGAAAGAGCGAGATCACCAGTGCCTCCGTCGATTTCCAAATCGGTGTAATTCGGAACTTTTATCTTGTAATTGACTGCAAATGGAGCACCGCGCAGCCGTTTTGGAAAGTTTTTATCTACGCTTTTTAGATACTTGCTATCATTAGTGCCAACGCTTGTGATACGGATATGACTCATACTGTCTTCGATCAAAAAACCACAGACATCCGAAATGCGTTTCAAATCTTCTTCATTTGCTGCCGAGACTACAATTTCGGCGGAAATTTCAACTTCGGCTTTGTTCCAGCCTTCGATTTCCACGGAACCAACCGGAGAGCCGACAATAGAAACCGTACCTCCGGATCCGAATTCGATCTTTTCGGTTTTATATTTTGTGGTCGTGATCGAACCCTTTGTCGAACCTGGTTCCTGGGCGAAAAGCCCTATAGACAATAATGAAAGAAAAAGGACAAGAAACACGAGCTTTAATGGATGTTTTATTTGCATGGTTTGAATTCGGAAGTGATAGAAAGGGAAGGCTTGGAAAAAAGAAGACGGGAATTCGTTTAATTCCCAACTATAAAGTTAGCATATTATCGCTCTAAGAGGGAAATTGTTCCTAGCTGGTTGGTGACTGTGATGCTTGCGCTGCCATCACCGACTTTCCCGACCACTCGCCGTCCGTTGCCGACGTAGCTCATACTTGTATTTCGGAAAGCTCCCAAAGAAATGTATCTTGACGAAGGTGCAGTCGCAACGAGCCTGAAAGACGCTTTAAAGGGAATTCTCAGGCTTATATTTCCTTTCATCGATGTGAATCGATAGGTTCCCTCTGGCTGAATGAAGCCGTCATAGAAAATATCGCCAGTCACGTTTTTTGCGGAAACGCTCGCCGAGCCAATGTTCAAAAGCCTGATGTCACCTTCTGCTGAGATCTGTGCGCTGACATAACCACCGCGAACGTTACTTACTTCAAGGTTTCCAATGTACGTAGTAATGTCAATAGTCGATTCATACGGCACGTAGATCGTAAAATTTACGGATCCGACATCTTTTCTTCCCTGATTATCTTTTACAACATTGATCAAGATCGAACCGCTGAGGTTTTTTGGTTCAATTTTCGCGATCGGTTTCTCTAGCCAGGCTGAAATGTTGATCTCATCCCGATCCCAACCCCGGACAACGATCGTGCCGGTGCGATTCGCCAGTTGGAGACGAATATTTTTTGACGCCGGATAACTTTTCGAAAACTTTTTTTGCGAAAAGGATTCAGTCGCACCTGCACCCAAGAAAAAAACCACGCTCAATAAAATAACCGCAGTTTTTTTGTTAGTCGCAAGTTTAAATAAATTTCTTAACTTCCAACTCATTTTTTTGCTAATTATAATTCCGCAAATTCACGCAAGAAATCCATTTTCTCTGACAGCGCGGAATCCAGCATCTCCGTTGAGATTTTATCCTGCGGATTTTCCTGTAAAATTTTTGTGTATTCGTTTACCACCTTATTAATTTGCTCGAGATTTCTATCAAAAGCTTCCTGGAGATGGCTGTCCCATTGTACCTTTCTAATTTCAACGCGTTTCTTCCAGTAAGCTATCGCGGATTTTTGTTCGTCGATCCGTCGCTGATACTTTTGCTGTGGAGTTTCTGCGAAACCAACCTTTGATAATACTGTCTCGAAGAAATTCGGCTGCAATTCGACATCCGTGTGAATTTCGTTTGGTCCTGAGAAATTCTTGACGGCAACTATCGTTAGAAGCGAGCTTATCAAAGCCACGCCGATCACCGAAGAAAAAATTTGCGACGGGGAAAATTGCCAGGGGCCGCCAAAGATTGTCCTTAAGTAACTCTGTTTTTCACTAGTCGAGGCAGTTTCTTTATTAACTAAATCAGCCTCAATTTCAGTTTCAATGATATTGTTAATTCTGCACCAAAGAGCCTGCGAATTAGGCGGGATCGAATCTTCCGCAAAAGTTTCTTCCGAAAAACTCAAGATCGACGAAAAATCCTCGTGAAGTCTTGAGCAACCTTCACAAATCAAAAGATGGCTGCGAACCTCCACACTGGTCTTTTCGTCCAATTCGCCGTCTAAAAGAGAGCTAATTAAGTTTTGATATTTCCCGCAGTTCATCTGATTAAAAATCACTTGTAAGCTGGTTACGATATTAAATTCTCTACTTGTAAATGTCTCTGCCTTTTGCCGTGTTTCAATCTCTCGAAATTCAAGCTATGAGATTGTTTCCATTCACCATTGGTTGCCTTGCAAAACTTTACAAACGAGCAATTAAGCCCAATTCGGATCGTATGTTCACACCCCGCTTCTGTGGAGCAAACCGCGCAATTTCAGCCTTGCCTTATGGAGCTGCGATTTTGATGTCCCGACGGAAACCCCAAGCATTTCTGCAACCTCAGAATGCTCGTAGCCTTCCACATCATGCAGCACAAAGACCGCTTTATAACCCGGCGGTAATTGCCCTATTGCATTAGTTAAATCCAAACGATTTAGGATCGGTAAGTTCGCTCTTCCTTTGGGATGCGGAATTAAATGTTCCGGAGTCTCGCCGTCTTCGGTAGTTTTTTCGTTTTTTACGCTTCTTTTTCTGAAATGCATCAAAACCTGATTGACGGTTAAACGATGAAGCCAAGTAGTAAACGCCGAATCACCGCGAAAACTTCCAACTTTGCGAAAGAGTTGGATAAACGCTTCCTGTGTCAAATCTTCTGCTTCGGGTACATTATTGGTCATTCGCAGACACAAGCTGTAAGTTCGCCGATGATATTTTTTGTAGAGCATTTCAAAGGCTCCCAGATCTCCTGACGCTGCCAATTGAGTCAACGCAAAATCCGGTGTAGCTTCAGTTATTGGGGTTGCGGATGCGGGTTGTGCTTTTTCACCGGGCACAAATACAGAATTATCCGTATCTTCCGCTGCTTGACTCGCGATGTCCGAACTGATCGCAATCGTGGTCAAATCCATATTAGCTCCTAATTTACTGTCGGAATTTGAAAAATTGTTATGGTCTATGATGTTCTACCTCCGAAATATAGTTGCCTTGCGACAAGTAATTCTATGACGAAAAGCGAAAAAGGTAAATGTTTATTAGGATATTTGAGGAACCCTTACCTGCGGTTGGCCGTCCGTGGAATATTTGGACGAATTTTAGTATTTTTCAGAGTTAGAGTTCTACGGCGATTGGACTGCGGTATTTTATGGAAGAATTAATAATAAATTAGGGTCTAGGGAAGTTTAGAGAGGATTATTCCTCAATAACTTCAATAAAACAAGATACAAGTTCTTTGATCTATAGTTAAATCTGAACTCGCATTCTTTAAGATGCAGGTTGAAAGTTTC
>JBGTGX010000042.1:0-83262 GCA_041746475.1 Pyrinomonadaceae bacterium
GTTAAATCCATCGCAAAATATGCCGTTGGCGAAGAAGCCGAAATTTCTTCTCCGAAATATGTGAACGGTGATAATACTTGTTAACTATCGCCATATCAGAAGTTTAGCACCACTTTTTACTAGCTAAACTTCCCTAGACCCATAGGAAATTTGCCAACCTTTTCTTAATAAATATACACTAACTTGGCTTTAGGGTTTTACAGTACTAGACCGATTGATCCTGTTGAAAGCGTTTGATTTCTGTTGGATAAAATTAATAAATGTATGAATTTGCCGTCACACCTGCCGTTACACAGCTTCGCCGTCCGGGCGTTACGATCGATTCTGTTGAACCTGAAAGTTTGGCGGAACAACTCGAACTAGCCGCAGGTGACCGAATCGTCAAGGTAAACGGTCGGAGTGTGCGTGATTATCTTGATTTTCGATTTCAAACCTCGGGCGAAACTCTGCTTAGTTTTTTAGTAAAGAAGACAAACGGGGAAACTTGGGATGTCGATTTAGAACGCGATGAAGGCGAAGATTTTGGGATAAACTTTGAGCAGATCGTTCCTCGGCAATGCGCCAATGAGTGTCTTTTTTGTTTCTGCAAAGGAAACCCGGAAGATGCAAGGCCGTCGCTTTTTGTCCGTGATGAGGATATACGGCTTTCATTCCTCTATGGTAACTATACGACCCTTTCGTCCATAACCGACGACGAAATGAACCGAATTATCGAGCAGCGCCTTTCACCACAGTATGTTTCCGTACACGCGACTGATCTTAAAACCCGTGCATATCTTCTTGGAGTTGACGAGAAGCGCGCCGACATTTTTGATAAGCTCCAGCGCCTTCTCGATAACAGCATCGAAATTCATGCTCAGGTCGTGCTATGTCCTGAAATAAACGACGGCAAACAACTGGAAAAAACCTTGCGCGATCTTGCTGCACATTATCCGAAAGTTGTGTCCACCGCGATCGTTCCCGTTGCGTTAACTCGTTATAACAAGGACGACCGCTTAACACGTGTCACGCCGGAATTTTGTCGGCGAACGATTTCGGAAGTAGAAGTGCTTCAAGCTGAATTTCGGGAAACGCTTGGCGTAACATTTGCATTCTTGGGCGATGAAATTTATCTAAAAGCCGGGGCGGAAATTCCGTCGAAGGAACATTACGGAAACTATCCACAGATCGAAGATGGGGTGGGGATGATTCGGTCATTTGTAAATGACTTTGAAGAATTTTTGGACGAGTTGAACGAAAAGAATTTTCACTGCAGCGACTGGAAGTCGCAGGGAAACAAAGAATCAGTGCGCAGAGCGGCAGCGACGGCTTCAAGTGTTACGGCTGAGAATGTTCGCACGCACCATTTTGCGATCAAGCCAAAATCAGAACCCAAAAATGAAATCCACAGCCCGAAATCTCTTAACGGAACGATAATGACCGGCGAAATGTTTGCTCCGGTATTGAAAGCGCAGATCGAAAAATTAAACGATCTGATTGGCTCTGAATTTTATGTGATGGCAGTCCCGAACACATATTTCGGCGGCGATGTATCAGTTGCCGGACTTCTATCGGGCCAAGATTTTTTGGCGGTAAAAGAGAATGTGAAAGGTGATTTTGTGATAATTCCCGAACACGTCATCAAATCAGACGAACCGATCCTGATCGATGGAATGCAGTTTGATGAATTAAAAGCAGAATATGATGTGCCGATCTATGATGTTGATATAAAAGATCTTGTCCGGGAAATAATAGGTTGATTCGGATCAATTTTTTCCGTTTTTGATTTTGATCTCAAAAAGTCTCTTCCAGTTTTTTCCGGTTACAAAAATCCGGTCTCCCTTTTGGTCATAGGCGATTCCATTTAAAGAATTTTCGTATTTTTTCCCACTATCCTTGGGCGAAATTTTGTCAAGATTCACCCAGCCAAGGAGTTCGCCATCTGCGGGATTTATGCGTGCGATGTGGTTTGGCTTTCCAATGTTTTCCGAACGCCATACATTTGCCCAAATTTCACCTTTTACAAACTCAAGTTCGTTGAGTCTCGCGAGCGGTTTTCCATCTTCCATTTCAACCGAGAGAGTCCGCAAGACTTTGAAAGTTTTTGGATCGAGTACGCGAATCACGTGGGTCCCGTCGGAGAGATAAAAATTCTTACCATCATTGGTAAGACCCCAGCCCTCACCGGAGTAGCGAAATTCTCTGATTAATTTCATATCTGCGATGTCATAGGCCCAACCGAGCGAATCCTGCCAACTAAGCTGATATAATTTCCCGTCAAAAACAGTCAAACCTTCAGCGAAATAATCGCGCGGCACTTTGTGTTTTTGCAATACTTTCCCCGTTTCCAGCTCTACTTTTCTAAGTGTTGAGCGTCCCCGCTGCCCCGTGCTTTCATAAAGAAATCCATCGTGAAACGCTAAACCTTGTGTAAACGCATCCTTATCATGCTCAAACTCATTGACTACTTCGTAGGAATAAACAGGAATGGTCGTGGCGGGAATACTTTTCTTTTTAGCAACCGGTGGAGGAAATGTCTGAGTTTTTTGCGCAGTGCTGCACGAAAATACAAGGGAAAAAAATAAAGTAACTGAATAAAAGCGCATATTTCAAGATCAACCAATAGAAGAAAGCTTAATTTCAAACACGCGGCTCCAGAGTTTTCCCGTCACGAAAAGCCGGTCAGACTTTTCATCGTATGCAATGCCATTTAATACGTCGGCCGCCGGCGTTTTTCTCATTTCGTCATCGACGAGCTTGCTGAGGTCTATCCAACCGAGAAGTTTACCGCTTTCGGGGTCTATTCTCACGATACGGTTTGTTTGCCAAATATTTGCCCAGATTTCACCCTTCACATATTCGAGTTCGTTTAGCTCCATAAGTGGACTTCCGTCTTCATCAAAAACCGAGATTGTCCTAACAGTTTCAAAGTTTTCCGGATTAACCACGCGGATAACGTGGGTGCCGTCGCTCTGAAAAAGATTTTTTCCGTCGCTCGTAAGGCCCCAACCTTCACCGCTGTAGCGAAATTCCTTAATTAGTTTGAAATCATCAAGACCGTATTCGTAGGCGATACCTTCTTTCCAGGTGAGCTGATATATCTTGTCGCCCAAAATTACGATTCCCTCGCCAAATACGTCATTGGGTAGATCGCGTTTTTGAAGAACTTTCCCCGATTCAACTTCTATTTTTCTAAGGGAAGAAGAAAAATCGTCGCCTCGTGTTCGACTCCCGCCGGTGCCTTCATAAAGAAATCCATTATGAAACACAAGTCCTTGTGTGAATGCAGCGGTATCGTGTTTATACTCTTTTACAATTTCGAAAGAAGAAATAGTTGTTGGTTTTGAATCGTTCTTGGCCAAATTTGTGTTTTTGTTTTCCTCCACCCGGTTTGAGGAAACGCCGCAGGAAAATATCATTAAGCAAACCGAAATTATTAAAAATGCGCGCATATTTTTGTCAATCATCTGGGAATTCTATCAATCGCTTCTCTAAAACTTTCGGCGGATAAAACTCTCACCTTTATACCATTTACAAATATCGTCGGAGTTGAGTTCACTCCGTATTTTCCCCCGTCTTCCATATCTTTACGCACTTCTTCGGCAAATTCCTTATTTTTCAAATCGTTTGCAAATCGTTTTGTATCCAATCCCAATTGTCCGGCGAGTTTTATCAAAGAGTCAGTGTCGAGCGTATCCTGATTCTTGTAGAGCAGTTCTTTATATTCGAAAAACTTGTTTTGTGAGCGGGCGGCATTTGCTGCGATCGCCGCTTGAAATGCGTGTTCGTGAATATCGGTAAGCGGGAAGTCACGGATGACAAACTTCACACGTTTTCCGTATTCTGCTATCACTGCTTTTAAGATCGGATAAACCGCAGCACAGGCCGGACACTGCAAATCGGTGAACATTACAACCGTAACCGGAGCATTTTCCTCACCCGTAAACGGATCATCGTCGATCGAAATATCTTGAACGAATGGTTTTGGTTCCCGGATGAGAAATGTAACGCGATACTTTGCGTAAAGTTGTTTTTGGAGTGCGGAAAGAAGTCTGGCTTGCTCGGTGTCAGAGAAATCGAGCATCTTATTTGTGACTTCGCGGGCTATATATTCGCTTGTCGCAATCCCGTAGGCGGCAGCTTCAGCGGAATATAGCGATGCATCAACGGCCTGTCTTAAGGATGCATTCACCTGATCATAGATATTTGCTTCGTATTCGTACAAGACCAATCCGTTTTTGTCCGTGAAATCTTTTACGGTGATCTGACGCGAGCCGACCGTTGCCAAAACGTCTGCCGGATTTAGGCCATCTGACCGGACATCTTTTTTGTATGTGACGCCATGCCTCGTTCTTAATCCGGCAACAAAATCCGCAAACGCTTTTTTTTCCGGATCTTGGCGCAAATATTCAACGATCTTTTGCCGGACTTCGGATAAGGGAGTGTCCCCTATGTCTGCCTGATTAGCGTCGTAAACGGCTTTTATTTGAGAATCTGTCGGGTCGCCAACTTTTTTCTCAACTTCATTTTCGATCAATTTTTCGATCGTAGTTTTCTTATCTGTCGCTTCGGTTTCCAATAAGACATTTTCAATTTGCCGATCGAGTAATACTTTACGGGCAGTTGCCAATGTCGCAGCCTTTTTTAGCCAAGCTTCACTGATTTTCGGAGAAAGATCCTGTGTCGTAAAATCCCTGCCATTTGCAATAGCCAAAACGTCTGAAGGCTGCTGAGCAAAAGACGATATCCCAAAACCGAAGATCGCAGATAATAATATGATCGATTTCATAAAAATTCTTTCTAATAGGAGTATTAAGATAGATGCCGGAATCCCACGCAGAGTATTCGGAATTTGCGTTTGGGGCTTCATAACCACCACCTTGACTGCTAAAATTGTATCAAAAGGAGTTTGAAATGTCAGAAGAAAAAGAATTTCGTTTTGCGGGAACCGTCGATCATTTAGCGGTCAAGTGTGAAAACCTCGATCTTGATGTCGAAGAATATAAACGGCTCGGGTTTCGCGTTGAAACCGTTTATGAGGATTGGGCGATGATGCGTGATTCGCGCGGTTTTGGAATCGCACTTCTGCCGCCGGGCTCAAAGCATCCGCCGCATATCGGTTTGAGGGTTGATACCATGGAAGAACTTGAAACCGCTGCGGAGAAAGAAAAACGTCCGATAAAACCTCACCGTGACGGCACATCTTCGTTTTATACCAAAGGTGTCGGCGGGCAAATCGTTGAGCTAATTTACTACCCAAAAGATTTTGGAAATTAAAAAAGACTGGCAGCATTTCAAATGCTACCAGTCTGATCGCTGCTATCTTTGTTTTCTATGCGAACACAGATTTCGAAACTTCCTGAACTACCTCTGCCGTTTTGGCATCTTCTGCTTTTCTTGCAATGTCCGCCTGAGCGACGATTCCGCAACAGCCTCCCATATCGTCGACTACTACAACCCGGCGAATTTGTTTTTCTTCCATAATGTTGCAACAGTCTTCGACGCTCGTGTTTGGTTCTACTGTTTCGACGCCGGACGTCATTATGTCGCCGACAGTTAGATCGAGCGGATTCTTGCCCTCGGCAACAGTTCGACAGCAAATGTCGCGGTCGGTGATAACACCTTCGGGTTTTTTACTCTCCATTTCTGCTACGACCGGAATGCAGCCGCAATCATTCTCTTTCATCATTTTTGCCGCTTCCTGTAAGGTGCTGTCCTTGGTGCAACATGCAGGATTCTCTGTCATAATTTCTTTTACAAACATTTTTAATTCTCCTTTTTGTTAGTGACGGTTATTCATACGTGAAATTCAGTAAGGTGTATTGTTTTAAAACACGAACCAACCTATTTCTTCTATTTCAGATAATAAGGTGCAAGTTGCGTGCCGCGCATATGTTTGCGAAATGTTTTATATCTATGAAATTAGCAGTTGATTTTTACCGGCGTGAAGATACTCTGCAGATAGCGAGAGATCTGCTTGGCAAAATACTTGTTGTTCCTGACGAAAAAGGAAACCGCGTCTCCGGCATGATCGTCGAAACCGAAGCTTACTTGGGACCCGAAGATAAAGCCGCACATTCACACAACAACCGCCGTACAAAACGCACCGCTGTAATGTTTGCCGAAGGCGGAGTTGCATATGTATTTTTTGTTTACGGAATGTATTTTCAGCTTAATGTCGTTGTGGGAAAGAAGGAGCAGCCTCGGGCAATTCTTATCCGAGCAGTAGAACCGATCGAGGGAATCGAAATAATGAGAAAAAGACGTGGGAAAATGCCCGATCAAAATCTTACTTCGGGGCCGGGAAAACTCTCGATCGCTTTAGGTATCGACAAAACCGTAAACGGGGAAGACTTGTGTGGAAATAGGGTCTGGATTGAAGAATCAGTTAAACCATTTACGTGCGAGATTGTTTCGGGTAAACGGATCGGAATTGATTATGCCGAGGAGTTTGCGAATAAACCCTGGCGCTTTTGGATCAAGGATAACCCTTTTGTGAGCGCGTCAAAGAATACTAATTCATCGATTTGACCGGTTGGTAGCGAGGAGCGAAATCTTGTCTTTTATCATAGCTTTAGCGGCTATTAGAACCATCCTTATGCATCGGGTTTGGAATGCCGGGACTTCAGCGGTGCCTAACGCATTTGAAAGTATTAATCCAGCGGACTCTTTACGAACAGTCGGTTTCTTGTGACGTGCGTGTAAATCTGTGTTGTCCTGACATCGTTGTGGCCGAGAAGTTCCTGCACCGTCCGGATGTCGTAGTTGTTTTCTCCAGCAGATGCGTCGCAAAGCTGTGCCCAAACGTGCGGCAGCCGGTGTGCTTTCTAATTGCGGCCCCGGCGATTCCATATTCAGCGGATGCGCTTTCTGATGAAACAGAATGAAGTTTCTGATGTAATAAATATAAGATTTTTCCGTTTGGCGGCTAAGGTGTCTGATACGGATCAGATCCCTGACCTGATCGAGAAGTTCTTGCTTTTTCATAATTCTTTGGTGTGGTAAAAATTATTTTTGAATGTTATATTAGGCGGTGAAAAATTTCCAAGAATTTCTTGATTTTAGATAATTTTTTTAGATTGTTGCGGGATAATACTCGAATATGGGCGCATTATCCCGCAGGATGAAAGATAATTAATAGTTATGCCTTCTACCACTATTTCGCTGACTGAATTGCGCCGCCCGGCAGGCAAATAGAAGAGAACGATACTAACCAGGCTGAAGAAAAGGAGATAGGGCCATGTCAACGCTACACTTCGATGAAGCCTACGGCGGGAACCCCGCGGAGAACTACGAGCGACACTTCGTCCCAGCCATTGGCGCGCCCCTCGGGGCCGACCTCGTTGAGACCGCACAAATCCGTGCGGGCGAGCGGGTTCTGGATGTTGCCTGCGGGACCGGTGTCATTGCGCGGCTCGCCGCGCAACGAGCCGGCGCCAACGGAACTGTCGCGGGGCTGGATCTCAATCCGGGGATGCTGACGGTGGCGCGCTCGGCAACGCCGTCGGGCATGACGATCGAGTGGCACGAGGGGAGTGCCGAAGAGATGCCGCTCCCGGATTCCTCATTTGATGTGGTGCTGTGCCAGATGGGGCTCCAATTCGTGCCAGACAAATCCGCGGCACTGCGAGAAATGCATCGGACGCTGAAGCCTGGTGGTCGGCTCACCCTAAATGTGCCGGGACCTACTCCGCGGCTGATGGCGGTTATGGCGGAGTCGCTCGCGCGACACGTCTGAACCACGTCTTCTCGCTCCATGATGAAGCAGAGATAGAGAAACTCATCGAGGGCGCCGGCTTCGGTGCCGTGTCTGTCCAAGCCGCCACCAAGGATTTTCACCTGCCCGCGCCCGAGGTGTTTCTCTGGGGATATGTGCATGGCACCCCGCTTGCGGGCGCCGTGGCCAAGCTGGATGAAGAAGCGCGTGAATCGCTGGAATGCGATGTGGTTTCAAAGTGGCAGGAGTTCGTAAAGGATGGCTCCCTGATGCTTAAGCTGCGCATGGTGGTAGCCACAGCCACGAAGCAATAGCTTGCTCATGATTAGAGATTGAAAACAAATTTGCTGCGAGATGAACGAACGAAGGCATAACACTCACGTGCTCCAAAGCATTAGCGTCCCATGTCTCTACCGGAAAGGATCAGAGCGAGAATGAACTGGAAAGCGACATTAGGCGCATTCGTGACGATGTGCATAGTCACTCTAGGCGGTGTCCTTTTTTGGTTCCGACCGATTGAGGAGGCCGACGAAGTCGGTATTGTGCTACTGCCGCCCGCACTGAACCTTCTGGTTTACGCACTGCTTTCGGTGCTTCTATTCGATTGGGTAGCGCGACGGATGAAAAGTGCGTATTTCGCAGCATTGGCCATCGGCGCTGCGAAATACATCCTTGTGATAGACCTCACCTTAAGAGGTGAACGCGGTATCGCGACCGCAGGTGCTAGCGCGGTTCTAATCACTGTAACCTGGGTTGCTGTTGCCTATGTTTACACATTCTTTTCGCGCAATAAAGCGGACTGATTCTCTCGAGCGGCATAACCCGCCAATCCACCTGACGGTCCGCTGCGCAGCCCGCAGGTGATCGGAATGCCGTTCGACAGCTTTTCGTAAATTGAAACAATTAAATTTTAGAGGAAAGAGAATGAAACTTAAATTACCTTTTATAGAAACGTGCCGAAAATTATAGAAACGTGCCTAAAATAAGAAATTCATACTGCCAAAAGATATGACCGAAAGACCAGCAGGAAGCTTATGACGAATTGGGAAACCTTTCCGGCGCCGAGTTTGACAAGAAATACGTAGCCTTAATGGTTGAAGCACACGAAAACGATGTTGAAGCCTTTCAGGATGTAGCTTACGATAGCGAAGAAGCAGATCGAAAATCGTTTGCGACTAAGAATATTCCGACGATCAACTCGTACGACAAAAAGATCAAAGGAATTAGCGACAAAATGGAGTAATTTTCCCGTGCACGGTCAAGGGGGAGAAAACGCGGGTTCTATTCACCTTGATCTTTTTATTAACCAAAGAAAGGAGAAATTAAGATGGCAGAATGTGAAGTTTGTGGAAACGATTATTATTTATCTTTTGAGGTTATCACTGCCGGAAAGAAACACGTTTTTGATTCGTTTGAGTGTGCGATTCATAAACTCGCTCCGGTATGCGCACATTGCGGATGCAAGGTGATCGGTCACGGCGTTGAGGGAAATGCAGAAATATTTTGCTGTGCCTATTGCGCCAGGAAAAAGGGGATAAAAGGTGTGGACGATCACGTATGGGGCAAGGAACAGGAAACCGTGGAAAAGATGGAAGATAACTAGCTTTATACGCACCCAAAGGAGATTTATCAGGGAAACGATTACAAAAGAAGAATTAAAAGCTAAACTCGACCGCGGGGACAACGTTACGTTGGTAGAAAATCTTGCTCAGGCGACCTATGAGCATGCCCATCTGCCGACGGCAATAAATATTCCGCCCGATCAGATCGCCGGACTTGCCGGGAAAATGCTTCCTGATAGATCGGCGAAGATCATAGTTTATTGTTCCAACCCAAATTGACACGCTTCAGAAAATGCCGCCCGTGTATTGGCGGATATGGGGTATGTAAATGTTAAAGATTATGCAGGCGGAAAAAAGGATTGGATAGATGCGGGCTTGGAGATCGAATCGTCCCATGAACACTAAAAAGTTTCAAGTGGTAGCGTTCAAAATTCTGTTCTATCGAAGAGAAATTTGATTTTGAAGAAGCGTTGAAGGCGGTGCAGGCCGGACAGTCTATGACCGGGAAGAATGGAGTGCTTGGTCCGTTGAGGCCAATATCAAATACCTAATGCAGTTTAGGTACAAAGGTGAGTCTGTATTTGAGCCCAAAGTTCTAGCAAGCGAGTTCAAGAACACGACGGTCATGATGGGTACCAGAATCCATGACCGTTGCGCGGGTTCCGTCAGGTATCTGAACATTCTTTAATACAGAAGCAAGTTTTAATCTTCCGTTCGTGATTACCCGTGAGAGTCCTTTGTCCATTGGCGTAAAGGCGTATAGTATCCAAGCGTTTCGGATTTCAATTTCCAGCTTACCTACGATCCAGCCTTTTTTGGAGCCTTCTGGCAACTTAACGATGGAGGGTTTTTCACAGATTAATAAAGTGACTGTTCCGATAGAATCTTGGGGAGGAACATCAAGCCACGTTATCTTCTTTTCTTGGTTGAGTGGTGCAGTAAAAAGCTCTGATTCTGGGATTAGGATTTGGAGTGCGCTTACAATGGGTTCATGAGGAATGACCAATTTCTCATTATGCCGGTCCATTACACCAAATCGAGCCTTCGCCTTGTCCGCATACTCACTCGTAAACCCGAAATGGCAATTCCGATCCTTGTGAAAACTGATTTTGACTTGGCCGCCAAGACATCGATTAGCAACGTAGAAGTTGCCTTTAGAATTGCTCCAAAACCGCCAAACTCCGCTCCGAGACCCTTTTAGTGACCCGACTGCCAGTCGCAAAACTTTGTTTCTCATACTGCTCCTCAATTTTGTGGAATTGCAACAAAACTATAATTCAGAGGTGTGCGATGCTCAATAAATTTCGATTCCATTTACTCGCAGTTTCTCTCCTGCTTTCAATCTTCTACGCTTTGCCCCTAAAGCCGACATATCACTTACTACCTAAACAGGACATATGATGTGCTAGCAACACGAACGGCGCAAAATCTTGACTCAGGCCCGGAGAATTGATAAGTTCCCTCCATTCAAACGCTAACAGAGGTCCAAATGATAATCAGCCAGTTTGAAAGGTCACTTCCCGTTCGTTTTTGCTTCATTCGTCTATTGATCGGCTTATTGCTGTTCGTCTTTTCAGGTGGCCGCGCTTTGGCTCAAGTCAACTTACCAAAGGACCAGGCAGACAAAATTCAGTCGATCTTGGAAGGTGCTGCCGGCAAATCTGCAGACGAGCAGATAAAAGCACTCGTGGAAGTATCGAACCAACTTAGTTCTATTTCCACCGGTCCAGACGAACTAGCTGAAGCTGCGGCAGTGTTGGATTTTGAACGCGATAGGCTGGAGGTTTTCAGTGAGAACTGGGACGGGCTATTAGACAGAATCAAAAACATCGAAAACCCATCAACTAGGGCTCAGACTCTGCGTGAATTGAGAGAAAGCCTGCTGAGACCGGCAACTCAGGCGTTGGACCACATTTCTCAGAACGGGATAACAGGCGAAGAGGCAGAATCGCTTGTAAAACTAGTTCGCGCGGTTTCAAAAGCATTTGATGACGTAAGGGATGCCAGACCTTTTCCCGAAAGGGGTACATTGGATGGATCCTCATCGGCCCTTTCAAGATTCCTGGGTAAGGCAAAAGGGGTACTCGAAGTTTGGCAAGCTTCAAAGGACCCGGATGCGAAGAAACTCATTTCTGCTTTTAGAGACATTCTTGGGTCAATTCAGCAGAAAGCGTTTGGCGTGAGTCAAGTGAGTCCCATCAAGGCCCTCGATATTCCGCTAGCGGTAGCTGGGTCAATTGTCGGAACGACTGCCGAGGTAACCAAGAATGTGTCAAAAAGTCTGAACCTTTTGGCTGATGCCATAGACCGGGGTGACGAGAGGTCGATCGGATTGTTATCGGAGAGTCTGCAGAATGTTGAAAGAAGCGCAAGGAACTACGGCAGGAATATGTTTGATGCAATGGCCGACCGGCTTATTGCAAAACTACCCTTGATCAGGACAGTGAAAGACTGGGTAAGCGGCTCGGAACCCGAATACTGTGAAGTGAGGAAGACTGATACCTTTTCACCGAGGGGTACTAGGGGGCCAACTTCATATATCAAGTGTTTTTGGATAGATGCCTTCGGAAATTCGGTGAAACCGCCACACGCTGGTGAAGGGAGGGGAGATACTCAGTTTTCAAAAGTAAAACTGCATCCGGGCGCGGTCGAGCCGAGCGGTAGGTACGGGGGAACCAAAGGTTGTGGATACATCTGGTCTGGAACCTGGGCAATCACTTGGAAAATAGGATTCCCGCCGGTCAAATGTAGCTCCCTGACTTTTGAGCCATTTACGTCCTATGAGGTAACAATTAGAGCAACTTCATATGGGAAACTGACCCTTACGACCCCGGAAGGAAGCGACAAATATCGCGCGAGCTTCACCATCCTGACATCTGCCGGTGAACTGGTAACAAGTATTAGGTCAAATCCTCCTGTATACGATAAGAACGGAGTGGTTCTTTCAGCTGGATCGTACAGGATCGTTTACGGGAACGCTCCCTATTTTTACGGCAAGCCTGTTCCTCCTGCATTGAAGAATTTCGAATATGAAGTCGTCGTTCAATCAGGTGAAGTAGCTGAAGTCGTCTTGCCTAGTTTGCGTTGCCCATCTCGCAATGCCGGTTGCACACGTGAGAGATAATTGGCGGGCTCGGGCTCGGGTTCGGTGATAAGAGCAACGGTGAGGCTCGTCCATAATCATACTCGCTATTCTTCCGCCCATCGATTTCCCCCCGATAAACAGCGGAAGATCGATTTGATTTTCCTTGACAGCATCCCGATAAAAATTAAGTCTTGTTGCGTTTCCCGGACCACGTCGTTTGCCGTCCACCCGCCGCCTAGCCATATATAGAAAATCAATACGGCTGACTAGAACGCCATTTTCCGCGAGTCCCTACGCAATCGCGTCCATAAAAGGTGTATCCATGGGAGCGCCTGCACCGTGTGCGAGAATCAATTTCGCTTTCGCCTTTTTCTTCGATTTATTACTAAGAAAAGTTGTCATACAGCTAATTAGCAATCTATTGGAACTAGTTTTTTGGAAGCGCGAGGAGTTGCGTTCTCGTTTTCGAAGAAATTCGTTGCTATTCCTTTCGAGCGCAACATATACTAATCTATTGAACCCTAAACAGGATTAATTCAGTGGAAAGATATACTAAGAATCGAAGGAGAACCAGTATGAAGTATTTCAAGTTATTTACGTTTGTTACCATGGCGATTGGTTTGATGTTCGTTTTGGGAGCAGATTTGAATATTTTTGCTCAGGGTCAGAGTGGAAATAAATCTAGAGCGCGATCGACGGTCAACAGCGGTTCGCAGCGGCCCGTTAACAATCAGGGGAGTCAAACCGGTAACCAGAGCAGTCAATCAGTTGAGCGTCGTGAGAACCGTATCAATCGAGAACGCGAGAGTCGGAGATCAAGCAATATTCCGAACGATAAGGAAATCAGGCGTTTTGGCGGTATTGCGCGAAAATTGGGTACAACCCCTGAATCACTTCGCGCAGATTACAGAGCGGCGTTGGAGCAGAACCCCGACTTGAATTTTGGACAGTTTGTTTCTGCAAATGTCATCGCTGACAATCTTAACGCAACTCACCCGAACGTCACGGTTTCCGCCATTCTTAATGGTTTGGGTGACGGTAAGAGCCTTGGGGGCACATTAAAAAGTCTTGGTTTGAGCTCGTCGGAAGTTAAGGAAGCAAAGAAAGAGGCGAACCGTAGAATGAAAGAGAACAAAAGACGGGACAAGGCAAATAACTAAGTTATTCGTTCAAATGTAAGCAATTAAAAAAGCCGCCAAGGTCATTAAGACCCAGCGGCTCTTCGGTAGACTGTATGGATTAGCTTGAATACTAAATTCTCTAACAATCTATTAGGTTTTTGTTAGAGGCTTAAGCTTCAGCCACCTCACTATAATCATTAATCATAAAATCTTTGATCACCTCCTTCTCTAGTGTTTGAGGATTTCAGTTTAGCCAATTGCACTTTCGAATGTCAATAAAAAATTTCAGAGCACAAAGGGCTAATCGTTTGTAACGGCATATATTTATCCTGTATCATCAACGGATGAAACAACTTTATCCTGAGATAGAGCCCTTTGATTCCGGTATGCTTGAGGTATCAGATGTTCACACGGTTTATTACGAGCGCTGCGGAAATCCGGATGGAATTCCGGTTGTGTTTTTACACGGAGGACCGGGCGGCGGGTTGATTCCAATGTACCGTAGATTTTTTGATCCCGAGGCCTATCACATCGTGCTTTTTGATCAGCGCGGTTCCGGGAAATCAACGCCCCACGCGGATTTGCGTGAAAATACGACGTGGGATCTCGTAAATGATATTGAAACGCTGCGCGAGAAGTTTGGGGTTGAAAAGTGGTATGTTTTTGGCGGTTCATGGGGAAGCACACTTTCGCTGACTTATACGGAAACCCATCCAGACCGGGTTCTGGGGCTGATATTGCGCGGTATTTTTCTTACACGCCCGAAAGAATTGAAATGGTTTTATCAATACGGTGCGAGTGAAATTTTCCCTGATTATTGGGAGCGCTACCGCGATGAGATCCCTCAGGACGAACGCGGCGATATGATGACCGCCTATTACAAACGCCTGACCAGCGATGATATGGAAACGCGAATTTCCGCAGCACGAGCATGGAGCGTTTGGGAAGGTTCAACGTCGAAGTTGTTTCCTGACAAGGAATTAATAAATCATTGGGAAGACGAAAACGAAGCGCTCTCGCTCGCGAGGATCGAATGCCATTATTTTATGAACAATTCATTCTTTCCGACAGAGAATTACCTAATTGAGAATATCGATAAGATCCGTCATATTCCGACGGTTATTGTGCAGGGAAGATATGACGTCGTTTGCCCGATGATCTCTGCGTGGGAACTGCATCGTGCCTTTCCCGAAGCGGATCTGCAGGTAATTGACGATGCCGGCCACTCAATTTCCGAAAAGGGAATAACGGCCACCTTGGTAGATGCAACTGACGGATTTCGGGACAAAGGAAATTAAACGATGGCAAAGATAAAATTGAAAGGTTGGGACACGGGATTTAACAAACTCAAAATGACTGAAATTTTGATCACCGAGCTTATGCTTGACGAGACGCAGACGGACGAATTGTTTGATGCTGTTTCCGCCGGACAGGTTATGACACTTGAAATTGAAGATGAAATTCTGGCTCAGGACCTTAGCGAAAAGCTTGTAAAAGTAGGGGCGATCCTGGAAATCGGATAACATTTTTTTCCGTTTAGCGAGAAAATAGATGATAATTCGGGGAAATAACGTTATTATTGGACAGATAAAACTTTCTTGAAGAGTTTTAAAATAAGAGGAAATTTAAGAATTATGCTGGGAACCACAGAAATTATTTTAATCGTATTGGCTTTATTTTTGCTTTTTGGAGCAAGCCGTTTACCAAAGCTCGCGAAATTGATTGGTCAGAGCCGCAGGGCTTTTAAAGAAGGATTGGAAGAAGCCGAACGCGAATTCCGCGGTGACGGAGAAAACGAAAAGGCAGATGTGCCCCAAATCACAAGTGTTTCCGACGACGAATTGATGGCGGAAATGAGAAAGCGCTCGGAAGCCAAACAAACGTAGGTTATTCGGCTAAACTATTTCTTTATTCCGCTAAGCAAGGTAGCTTTTATTGAAACGCGAAAATTTACTTCGCCAGATTCATCATCAATTTTCTGAGCAAGTTTTGTGATAACTTGCTCTTTCTCTTTTTGGTTTAAGAATTTTAACCAAACGGGTATAAGGAAGTATTTAATTAGCGGGGATTCTCTAAATTCCTTGCCGCTTTCAAATTCAACAAATTCGTTCTTCGTGGTTGTCTGAGTCTTCTTAAACCCCAATCGGGAAAGCGAATCTTCGAGATCCGAAACCGCAGGTAGATCCAATATAAGCTTCTCAACCTCCGCTCCTTTTTCTATCAAGTCTAAATCCAAAAACACTTCCCAGAGATATGAAAACACTTCACCAAAGCTCCCAGCGGTCGGTAAGAAAAATACTATCTCTTTTTTAGCTAGCTTTACTGCGTTTGCGATGAACTCATCGATTTCGCCCGGTTCAACAAAACTTGCATCCGCGAGAACGAACTCTGATTCAACCAATGGCAAGTGTGTCGAAAAATACAGATCCGATTTTACGGCAGTAGCCTTTTCCTGCGCAATCTTTTGGAGTTCGGTGTTTTCGCTGACTGCGAACATTTCGGAGTCCCTACCGAGTTTCTTATTTAAACCAAGCGCGTGATTCCCCGAACCGGCGTTCAGATATAGAAAAGTATCTTTTTTCCCAACTTTAAATTTTTTGTCGAAAAAATCGGTAAATTTAGAAGTCCAATCTGTTTCGACGTTTAATCCCCGTAGGAAGGCTAGTTCTTTTTCAAAAATTTTCATTGTTAATTTGCGATCTTGGCGTGCAGCATTACAAATTTGCCGCCCGGTTTATCTCGTTTTGCGTAAGCTGTCTTAAAACTAACCACATTAGATTTTCCTGTCCAGTTTTCCGAGAGTGGATCGGTTTTGACCCGTTCATTTCTCCTACGTCGATCCTGAAAATTTTCGCTAAAGATTTCTCCGCGGAATCTTTTGGTTTGCCAAGCAGCAAATTAAAACGTTTTGCTTTATCGCGATGACATCTGGCGGATAATCCCTTTGGATGTCCGCCAATTTTGTATTCGCGGTATTCGCCCGGCATGAGCGCCGGCACATTTTCTTTTGGAGTAATTTTACGGATTTTCCAAATTGCTCATCGAAATAAAACGCGGATTTATTCGCCAACTCCGGAACGTTTACTTCCGATGGGAAAGGCTTGGTCGTTTTGATCTCGACCGGAGCTTTTTTGACAACCATATCGGAATTTTCCCGCTTTTCTTTCTCGATTTTAGAACCACAACTCAACATGGGTGCTGACAAGACTAACGCCGGGAAAATTGACAACGAAGTTAATTTCACGATTTTTTTTAAAATGAAAGCCGCTATGTCTAAGCTTAGGTTTTAGACATTTGCGGCAAACTAATGATCTTCTACTGCCTTATTCTCCGGCTTCTTTTGATTGCGCAGCCTGCCCGACCTGCACTCTGGCAGGGCGTAAAAGCCTTCCGTGAAACATAAATCCGCGGGCATATTCGGCCATTATTATTCCGTCGTTTTCTTCGTCCGTTTCGACCATGTCAACCGCCTCATGGAGCTGCGGATCGAATTTCTCGCCGACCGACGCAACCGCTTCGACGCCGACATTCATCAACGCCTGCTCAAAACTTCGTGCCGTTCCTTTTACACCCACGAGAAGGTTCTCGAAAGACGCATCCGCTTCGCTCGCAGTGACGGCTAAATTCAAATTATCCAAGACCGGAAGAAGTGCTGCCAAAAAATTAAAACGCCCCTGATCGGCTTTCTGCTCAAGAGATTTTTGCATACGCTCGCGTCTTTCGGCTGTCTCCTGTTCGAGCGCTTCCTTTTCCTCTTCAAATCTTTTCTGTACGCCGACCAGCTTTGTTTCAGCAGCTTCGCAACGGATCATAACTTCCCTGAGAGCGTTTTCGAGTTTTACAACTTCTAAAGGCTTTGGCTCTTCAGCTTCAACTATTTCAGAATTGACTTCGCCTTCTGAAACGTCTTTTACTTCGATATTAATTCTTTCGCCTTCTCCGCTAAATCGCCTTTTATCATTTACCGGAATTTCTCCGCTTTCATCAATTATTTCTTCGTTTTCATTCATTTTCGCTTTTTTAAACCACGCCATTTATTATTTTCTATGGATTACCGAGAATATTTCTCCCTTAGGATATCAAAGACTTCCATAATTCGTAATCGGCTTCTGAAAAGAGCGCGCTTTATCGTGAGTTTGCCTCAAGCTGATCACGCCGAAGCACTTGCGGACACGGGAGTAAACACCATTTCTCCGTCTTCTGCAGAAACTTTTATCGTTTGTCCATTTAAAACTTCGCCCTCTAATATTTTTACCGCGAGCGGATTTTGAATCAACGTTTGAATAGCACGTTTTAGAGGTCTCGCACCGAAATTTGGATCGTATCCTTCGCTCAAAAGCAGTTCTTTAGCCGAAACATCCAGCTCTATTTTCAAATCTTTGTCGCCGAGGAGCTTGTGTAGGCGTCTGAGCTGAACATCGACAATTTTCGCAAGATCATCTTTTCCAAGTTGTTTAAATACGACAATGTCATCGATTCGATTAAGAAATTCGGGTCTGAAGTGGCTCTTCAATACAGCTAAAACCATCTCCTTCGCTGAGGTATCAACAAGATCATTTCTTTCCTGAATCTCTCGCGAACCGAGATTTGATGTCATTATCAATACAGTGTTTTTAAAATCCACCGTTCGCCCCTTGGAGTCGGTAAGGCGTCCTTCATCGAGAATCTGCAAAAGTATGTTAAAAACATCCGGGTGCGCTTTTTCGATCTCATCGAAAAGTATTACCGAATACGGGCGCCTTCGAACCGCTTCCGTTAGCTGTCCGCCTTCTTCATACCCAACATATCCGGGAGGCGCACCGATCATACGTGCGACCGCATGCTTTTCCATATATTCGGACATATCAAGACGAATCATCGCTTTTTCATCGTCAAACAAGAATTCCGCGAGTGCACGCGTGGTTTCGGTTTTACCGACGCCGGTTGGGCCGAGGAAAATGAACGAACCGATCGGACGATTCGGGTCCTGCAATCCCGCACGCGAACGCCTTACCGCATTCGCGACCGCAATAAGTCCTTCGTCCTGACCTATTACACGGCGGCGTAAATTATCTTCCATCTTGAGGAGTTTTTGCATTTCGCCTTCGAGCATTTTCGAAACAGGAATTCCTGTCCATTTCGCGACGATCTCAGCAATATCTTCTTCACCGACTTCTTCTTTTAGCATTACGCCGTCGGTCTGAAGATCTTCGAGTCGCGAATGCTCATCCGCAAGAAGTTTTTCGAGTTCGGGGATCTTTCCGTACTGCAATTCGGCAGCCTTATTCAGATCGCTGGCTTGTCGCGCTTGCTCTAGCTGAAGTTTAGCCTGTTCGAGCTCACTTTTCGCCGTCCGCATTTTTTCGATCTCGGCTTTTTCCGATTGCCACTTTGCTTTCATGGCCGAAGATTTTTCCTGTAGGTCGGCCATGCGTTTTTCAATATCCTCGAGACGTTCTAAGGCTTTTTCATCTGTTTCACGGCTAAGGGCTTGTTTTTCGATCTCGAGCTGGAGTATCTCGCGTTCGAGATCATCTATTTCTTCCGGCAGCGAATCGATTTCGATCCGAAGCTGCGATGCGGATTCATCGATTAAATCAATTGCTTTGTCCGGCAAAAATCTATCGGCGATATAGCGGTTCGAAAGGGTCGCCGCGGCAACGATCGCGGCGTCCGTAATTCGAACACCGTGATGAACTTCATACTTTTCCTTTAGTCCGCGGAGTATGGAAATCGTTTCTTCAACGCTTGGTTCGGCGACATAAACCTGCTGAAAACGCCTCTCTAATGCGGCATCTTTTTCGATGTACTTTTTGTATTCGTTGAGTGTGGTTGCCCCGACCGCTTTTAGTGTCCCCCGCGCCAAGGCCGGCTTTAGCATATTGGAAGCGTCAATCGCTCCCTCAGACGCACCTGCGCCAACGAGTGTGTGCAGTTCGTCAATAAATAGGATTATCTGCCCATCCGATTTTTCGATCTCTTTCAGAACCGCTTTCAAACGGTCTTCAAACTCTCCCCGATATTTCGCTCCGGCAAGCATCGCCCCAAGATCGAGCCCGACAAGCTTTTTATTTTTGAGAGTTTCGGGGATGTCACCTGAAACAATCCTTTGCGCAAGGCCTTCGACGATCGCAGTTTTGCCGACGCCCGGTTCGCCGATCAAAACTGGGTTGTTTTTCCTGCGCCGCGAAAGTATCTGAATCGCACGTCGAATTTCATCATCGCGACCGATCACAGGATCAAGCTTTCCTTTGCGGGCAAGATCAGTTAAGTCCTGGGCGTACTTTTCCAGTGCTTGAAAATTATCTTCCGCGTTTTGATCCGTTATTTTCGAACCGCCACGCATCTCCTCGACTATCTTTTTGACATCCTCTTTTGTTACCCCATTTTCACGCAGTATTGATCCCGCATCACCATCTTTTTCTCCGGCAATCGTCAGAAGCAAATGTTCGGTCGAAATATATTCGTCCTCCATTTTTTCCGCCCCCTTTTGGGCCTCGGCGAAAATAGCGTTTATTCGCGTACTGAAATACTGCTGCCCGCCCGTCACCTTCGGATGCTTTTCAATAGCTGCATCCAATTCGGAGGCAATTTTTTGTCGGTTTGCTCCAATCTTCCCGAGGATTGGACGAACGACTCCCTGCTCCTGTTCAAGCATGGAAACTAAAAGGTGTTCCGGTTCAACCTGCTGATTCTGGTTCTTTTCAGCCACGCCAATCGAGTTTTGAACCGCTTCTTGTCCGCGAATTGTAAATTTATCAAATCTCATCTTCTTATCTACTACAAAAATAACCGCAAAGGAAACGAATTACGCTGAGCTTTATTTGAAAATTTCTTTAGCGTCCTTCGCGACCCTTGCGCCTAAAATTGTCCTTACGCGTTACTCGCTTTTGCTTCTGTATCGATCACTTTAGGTTCGGTGCCTTCGCCAGAAACTTCAATTTTGCGCGACTTCGCCTCTTCCTTTTTCGGCAAACTCACACGAAGAACGCCATTTTTGAAATCCGCTTTAGTATTTTCGGCCGAAACTGTCTGTGGAAGACTAAAGGACCTCGTAAATGACCCGTAAGCGCGTTCTACCCGATGATAATTATCGCCTTCCTGTTTCTTTTCGAAACTTCTCTCGCCCTTCAGCGTGATGACATTATTTTCGATCGAGAGTTCAAAATCGTCACGGCCCATACCCGGAAGCTCGGCCTCAAGCACGATCTCACCTTCACTTTCGTAAATGTCAACGCTTGGTGACCAGCCTCCGCTCGCCATGTCTTCATGGCTAAAACGTCCCGGAACGTTCCCGCTGAATATGCGGTTCATTTCATCCTGCAAACTTCTAAGCTCCCTAAACGGATCATATTTAATAATACTCATTTCTCTAAACCTCCTACGACTATTATCTTAAGTCATTTGATCATTTTAACTAATTGCTTAGTCTTTCAGAATAATAAAATCTGAGTGTAAGTTTGTCAAGTCTGAATAGAAAAGTTTTTTTCGCGAAAAAAAACATTATTTTTAAAGTTTTTCAGGTGACATTATTGCATTGAAAAGGTTATATTTACACCGCATCTATCCAAAAATTCTAGTGACAATTGTTTTTTGCACACGCTCGTAAGAGGGCGTGTACCTGGCAGAAATGAACATATTTCGCGAAGCCTTATTTCCTTTGATCGCTGTTTTCGCCGCATTTGTAATCGGTGGAATCATCATTTTGTTGATCGGGGATAATCCGTTCACAACGTTTCAATTACTGATCGAGAATTCATTCGGTTCATCAAAAGGCGTTGCCGAGACTCTTTTTTATGCGACGCCTTTGATATTTACAGGACTTGCGGTGGCCGTCGCCTTTCGTTGCGGACTTTTGAATATCGGTGCCGAGGGCCAGCTCTATGTTGCTGCGTTCGCAACGGCCTGGGTCGGAATAAAATTCGGCGGCACGGTTGTAGATATTTTTGGCAAACAGGAAGATTGGTCGTGGATGAGTTTGCCGGCGGTTTTGTTGGTTCCCCTATGTATGGCGACTGCCATTATTGTAGGTGGTTTTTGGGGCGCAATTCCGGGGATTTTGAAGGCAAAATTTGGCTCACACGAAGTAATCAATACGATAATGCTCAACTTTATCGCTCTCGCTCTCGTCAGTTACCTGACACAGTATCATTACAAAATCCCGGGTGATCCGATCTTACAAACTGCGGAAATCGGCAAAGCGGCGACGATCCCTCAGCTAAACGAATATTTAGGCTTTATTCCAGCGGATGTAAAACTCAACGTTTCATTCCTAATCGCGATATTGATGTGTTTTCTCGTCTATGTATTTCTTTGGAAAACGCAATGGGGATACGAGCTTCGTGCGGTTGGCGAAAACCCTTCCGCGGCTGAATACGGGGGAATTTCTCCAAAAAAACAGATAGTTATAGCGATGACGATTTCTGGAGCCCTCGCAGGAATGGTGGCAATTGGTGAGGTTTTGGGATTTCGACACAATTATTACGATGGATTTTCGGCGGGTTGGGGATTTTTGGGAATCGCCGTTGCGCTACTCGGTCGAAATCATCCGCTTGGCGTTTTCATAGCTGCAATATTTTTTGCGATCTTGCTCCGCGGCGGAATCTTTGTCGATGCGTTTACGAGATACGTTTCAAAAGATTTGGTTGAAGTGCTTCAGGCAATAATAATTTTGTTTGTAGCCGCACTCCAAAGATATACGAGATAGAAATGGAAGATCTGTTTACTATAACGATTCCGATACTTATCTTTTCGGCAATCCGTATGGCGACGCCGATGATATTCGCTGCACTTGGCGGGCTTTTTTCCGAGCGTTCGGGCGTTATCAATATCGCTCTCGAGGGATTGATGCTGTCGGGAGCATTTACGGCGGCTGTAGTGACATATGAGATCGGAAACCCTTATATCGGATTCATGAGCGGGATCGCTGCTGGCGGATTAACAGCATTGATTTTTGCGATAGTTGTTATCAAATTTGAGGCTGATCAGGTTGTCGCCGGATTTGGAATAAATATTCTGATGCTTGGTGTTCCGGCACTATTATCGAGCGCGATATATGATTCTGCAGGTTCGACAGAACAAATTGCGCGGGAGAATTTACTGCCGGAAGTTTTCGGACTAAACGTCGCGTCGCTGCTAGCTTTTTTGCTTGTTCCGGTTGCGTGGTACGTCCTTTATAAAACGCCTTTCGGCCTGCGGCTGAGAGCGGTTGGCGAAAACCCTGAAGCGGCCGATTCTGCAGGCGTTAACGTGCTTAATATGCGTTATACGGGCGTTATTCTTAGTGGACTATTGGCGGCAGCGGGCGGCGCATATATGTCGATCGGCCAATCATCGTTTTTTACGCGGGGAATGACCTCGGGCAAGGGTTTTATCGCACTTGCCGCACTAATATTAGCTAAATGGCGGCCGATTCCAGTGGCTTTAGCGTGTTTATTTTTTGGTTTTACGGAGGCCGCAGCGATTCAGATTCAGGGCGCTTCCGATATTCCCGTGCAGTTTATCGAAATGCTTCCGTATGTCTTGACGATAATTGTTCTCGCCGGATTTATTGGCTTGTCGAGAGCACCGAAGGCACTGGGGATTCCTTATACTAAGGGAAATTGATATCGATATATGAGTTACGAAAAGGCAACGGAAGCGGCCGAATTTATTCGATCCAAATATAAGCGGGATTTAGACGTCGCTCTGATTTTGGGAAGCGGTTTGGGCTCTTTCGGCGATAAGATTGAAAACGCCGTAAAGATACCATATGAGGAAATACCTCACTTTGTTGTTTCGACAGTAGAAGGACACGCGGGGCGACTCATACTCGGTGAAATCGAAGGCGCGTCAGTAGCTATTCAGCAGGGACGATTTCATTTTTATGAAGGTTATAAAATGAAGCAGGTGATGTTTCCGATGCGCGTATTCGGAAGACTTGGCATAAAAACTGCGATCATCACAAACGCCGCGGGGAGTGTGTTGACAAGTTTCAAGCAGGGGCGTCTGATGTTGATCCGTGATCATATTAATATGATGGGCGTGAACCCCTTGCGCGGCAATAACGATATCCGTTTCGGTCCTCGTTTTCCGGATCTAACTCAGGTTTATGACACAAAGCTTCAGCAGATCGCACATACAGAAGCAAAAAATATCGCAGAGGAAAGATTTGAGCAGGGTAAGGACGAAAGGGTTCGAAACATTCTAAAACGCGGGGTTTATTGCGCGCTTTCAGGTCCGACCTACGAAACACCGGCGGAGATTCGTATGCTCCGAATGCTTGGAGCATCTGCGGTGGGTATGAGCACTGTGCCGGAAGCGATTGCGGCGCGGCATCAGGGGATTAAGGTTTTAGGGATTTCCTGTATAACGAATTTTGGGGCTGGAATTACAAATCAAACAATTGATCACGACGAGGTTATGGAAACAGGCGAGAAAGTTGCCGATATCTTTCAGGAGCTTTTACGCCGGGTTATCAAGCGATTGGCAGAGAACTTATGATTATTGGAATATGCGGCGGCACCGGTTCCGGGAAAACTACGGTGACTCGAAAAGTTGTCGAAAGGGTCGGTATTGAAAATGTACTCCTTATAGAGCAGGATTCATATTATGTGAATCTTTCCGATGTGCCTCTGGATGAGCGCCGCCGCGCAAATTTCGATCACACGGATGCTGTGGATTTTGATTCAATTGTCGAGCATTTGGCGAAACTTCGAATGGGACATACTGTCGAGATCCCGATTTATGATTTTACAACCCACACCAGGTGTAAAGAGACGTTTTCGGCCAAACCGAAGCCGGTCGTTATCCTCGAGGGAATACTGATATTTTCTCAACCGCGGATTCTAGAATTGTTAGACGTGAAAATTTTTATCGATACGCCTGCGGATATCAGACTAATGAGAAGAATACGGCGGGATATCGAAGAACGCGGCCGGACGCTTGAGCAAACCCTTACCCAATACGAAAAAACAATTCGCCCGATGCACAATAAGTTTGTCGTTCCATCAAAAGAGGAAGCGGACATTATTATCCCTGACGGCGGAGAGAGCCAAATTGTGCTCGAACAAATCAGCGGACTTGTTCGCGGGAAACTTCTGGACCAGGATCGTATTCACGTTTCCGCCTAGCCGATGTGTGCATCTTGAATCCCACGGCAGTTTAGTTTTATGAGCAAAACAAAAGATCTAGTTGAATCGGCAAAAAGGGTTCGCGAAATGGCTTTTGCCCCGTACTCGAAATTTAAAGTCGGTTCGGCTGTTGTTACCAAAAGCGGGAAGATTTTTTCAGGCTGCAACGTGGAAAGCGCGAGTTTTGGTTTAACGGTTTGCGCCGAAAGAGTTGCGATTTGGAAAGCGGTTTCCGAAGGTGAAACCGACTTTACCGCAATTGCTGTGGTCGCAGACACGGAAAATCTTACACCTCCATGCGGAGTTTGCCGGCAGATAATCTGGGAATTCTGCGGCGATGTGCCGATAACGCTTGCGAATCTTCGCGGCAAAGAAGAAACGATTTCTAGTAAAGAATTACTGCCGCGGGCTTTTGATACAAAATTTCTTCTTTAAGAGATATATGTTTTTTTGAGCTTGGAAACATCCAAGCCGTAAGCCTGAGGTTGATTTACGAATCTCCAGTGTAGTAACTTCTATTATGAAAAAGTTACTGACATTTTCCACGATCTTCCTTTCGTTTTCCTTCACCAATTCTATTTCAGCTCAGAGAAAAACAGTCGACCTAATTATCGAAGGCGGAACCATTGTGACGATGGATGCCGAAAAGCGTGTTATCGAAAATGGCTCGATCGCCATCTCTAAAGAAAGAATCGTTGCCGTCGGAACATCGGCCGAAATTTCAATAAAATACCTTAGCAAGAGAAGAGTTTACGCCCGAAACAAGGCGATAATTCCCGGGCTGATAAACACACATACTCACATTCCGATGACTCTGTTTCGCGGCATTTCGGATGATCTCGATCTTCAGGAATGGCTCACAAAATATATTTTTCCGGCAGAAGCAAAAAACGTAGATAAACGTCTTATTCAAGTAGGCACTCGGCTGGGGTTAGCTGAAATGGTTCGCGGAGGCACAACAACCTATTGCGACATGTATTATTTCGAAGATGATATTGCAGAAGAAACTTCAATAGCTGGTGTTCGGGGAGTTTTGGGGCAAACACTCATCGATTTTCCTGCACCGGATTTTAAGACGTTCGACGCGGCGATGGAGGGAGCTGAAAAATTTGTTAGGAAATGGAAAAACCATCCGCTCATTACTCCCGCGATCGCACCCCACGCGCCGTATACGGTGTCGGAAGAGCATCTTAAAATGACGAGCAATCTCGCTAAAAAATACGACACACAACTCGTAATGCATCTTGCGGAAGCCCAAAGTGAAACCGATTTCGTAGTTAAAAATAAAGGCATGCGGTCAATTGAATATATCGATAAGATCGACTATTTTACCAATAAAACCGTTGCCGCACATGTCATACAGGCAAATGAAAATGAACTCGAGATATTGAAACGCAACGATGTCGGGATAGCACACAATCCCCAGTCAAATATGAAACTCGCAGCCGGCGTTGCTCCGATTCCAAAGATGCTTGCTATGAAATTGCGGGTCGGGTTAGGAACGGACGGTGCGGCCTCAAATAACGATTTAAATTTGTGGGAAGAAATGGATACGGCAGCAAAGCTTCATAAAGTTTTTTCTGGCGATCCAAAAGTCGTCTCCGCCGAACAAGCCTTTGAAATGGCAACCATGGGCGGCGCGCGCGCTCTGCATTTGGAAGAAACGATCGGTTCACTGGAAGAAGGTAAACTTGCTGACATAGTTATTGTCGATTTCGATGGACTTCACCAGACACCGCTTTATAACGTATATTCGAATTTGGTCTATGCGACAAAGGCCAGCGATGTAAGATCGGTGATCATTAATGGCAAAATGGTTATGCAAAATCGACGGCTTCTTACCCTAGACGAAGTTCGGATAAAAAAAGAGGCGAACGAACTCCGTGTGAAAATCGTCAAAAGTCTGATGAATTAATAATCGTTATCGAAGGCATAAGGAAATATGCATATAGATTTGCAATATTTGTTTTCGAAAAGCATAATATACGAACTTTGTTGGGTCCCGGTATTTCTAGCCGCTAATCGTCAAAAGACCCATTTCGGAAAACATCAAGTCCAAAAATTTAGAGGTGACTGAAAATGCTGCCGAAAGTCAATCGGATCCTTTTCTCCTTTTTTTTCTTAGTAACAATTTCAACAACAATTTTTGCACAAGCTCCAACATCGGTGGATGTTATGCGCGAGCGGATCTCCAAAGCAAAAGCGCATTTGGTAGTTAAGAATTATAGCGCCGCGATCTATGAGCTTGAGAACATTAAGCGTGAAACAAGTGATCGTGCGATTCAGACGGCGCTTAATGTGCTTTTGATGCACGCGTACCTTGAGCAAGGTGATTATAAACGCACTCAAGCCTTTTTGAATGAACGGTTCAAGGACAAATCGCCTAACGCGGCCGCGGATTATATTGCTGTTGCGGCACAGGTTGTAAGCGGAGCGAAAACCCAGCTAAGGCGTTATGAAGTCGTTGGTTTAAATGTTTCGAATGAGAAATTGCCCTCTTATGCCGTTGAAGATCTTGATCAGATGCGAACGACGCTTGAATTGATCATTGATCAATCGAAGGTTCTGGGAAAAGATAAAAAGTTTGCGGCAAACACGCTCGCGCTGTTGGAAGAAGCGAGCGCCTCCAGAGCAAAAATTTCGCGAGACGGTTTTGACGCAAAACGCTGGGAAAATGAGATCACATATGCCCGGCAGCAAATAGCGAGTTCCGGAAGCCGTGTTATCAATGCGGTAGATGATTCTCCGATAAATTCACCGGACATCGAAATTGTTGCGGCTAATGAGAAATACATTGACGCGGTTGCGCTAAAAGAAAGAGCCGGGAAAACAAATCCGCCTGTTGCTGACGAAGTGCCTTTGAAGCCATCTCCGGTCGAAGAAAAAAAGATCGAAACGCCAAAAGAGGCTTTACCTGAAAATTCGGTTGCGAAAGCAGAAACACCCAAAGTGCAGCCTTTGACCGGTAGCCCTCTACCGTCAGATCGGCGCATTCGAATTATCGGTTCTGCCGAAAAAACGAAGCCGAAGCCGTCAGAAACAGAACTAGCAAAAGAGGAATCAATAGAACAGTCGACTGCTGCAAGTAAAAAGGGTGCGGCGGATTCCTCTACACCGGATAGTGTCAGCGAGGAAAATGGTGATGATTCACCGCTGACGGTCGGTTCTTTAATTGGATATGCTACGAAACGTGTAAATCCTGTTTATCCCCGACAAGCAAAAACGATGCGAATGACGGGAGTTGTAAAGGTTGAAGTTACGGTTGATGAAGACGGAAAGGTTTCCAACGTCGATAACACTGATGGTCCCGCGCTTCTTCAAAGGGCGGCTCGCGAAGCAGCCATTAAATGGCAGTTTAGGCCGTTTACCCGGGCCGGTCAGCCGGTAAAAGCGACCGGATTTGTAAGTTTTAATTTCAACTTATAGTTTCAGGATAAAACCAAAAAAGAAGCGCTGTAACTCATCTCAGAGTTACAGCGCTTCTTTTTGAAACTACGGCTATCTTATGACTTCGACGACAATCGTTTGGCGCCCGGAGATAATAAATTCTGCCGGCGGAACCGTCTGGTCGGACACCAAAGATTGAAGAGTAGGCTGAAATCCGCCAACCACCCGGGAATTGTTGATCGTCGCGAGCACTGAAGGGGGCAAGTTTGGCAATTCGCTTGCTCCGATCACGGCACCATTTGTCACTCTATGCATCTGAACATAGAGTCGGTCATTTTTCTTCAGACTGTTCAATATGTCAACCAATTCTGCAATGTTTTTCGGGACAAACTTCGACGTTGCCGAGAGGGATTGAATTGCCGATCCATCGCCTACGGAAATCATTAATTTGCCGGGCGGCGTGTCCGCCGGAACTTTTATCGCGATTTGCTGCATAAAAACTTTACTCGAATCGGATCGCACAAAAGCCTGAATTTCGAACTCTTCACCGGCTCTTACTTCATTCTTGCTCAATCCTATCCTTTCTAAGACGGCTGTTTTCACGTCGTCCTGAGTTTTTAACGTCAGTTCGAGCCCGGTGATATCAAGACCTTCCATGCGACTTTGAAGCAGAACGGAAACCGGAATCGAAACCGCCGACGAGGCTAAAATAGATGCTTGCGGTCCCGCAAAACGACGACCTATTTTTACCGGATCGCTGCCTTTAATTTTTATTTCGCCTGTGATATCAACGGTCGAGTTTCCAATCGAACGTTCGTTTGCCGTGATGGAATTGTAAATCGCGATATTTAGAAGAAGCGGCGTCAAAAAATCGTCATTTGCGATCTCGAAGTTGAGGGTTTTATTTTGGTTGCGGCTGGTCGTTAAATTAAGCTTAACCGGAATCATTTTGGCAACTTCACCGAGTTTACCAAAAACGCCGGTAGCACGATCCTGTGTCATAGTTCCGACCATTGCGTCCGGCACGGTCAATTTAAAAGAATTATTAATACTTGGAACAACCGTAATGACGTGTGACTCCGACATCGGTAGATTCGAGGTCCCCAAGCTCAACCACGGATGCCCGAATGCGTAAATCTTTTCTTTATCGCGAAGGGTAACAGTACCTGCGGCGCTGAGCGAGTAATCGCCGCGCGTGAGCTGCATTACGACTGAGTCGCCGCCTAAAAGGGTTGTTTCATCGGCTTTCTTAAGCGGAGTAATTTTCGAGCCGCCGCCAACTGCAGCGACCGGCAAAAGTCCCACGTTCATTAGCTGAGGTGCAAATTTATTTAAGGTGGCTTGAGAAAATCCGCTAAAGGTTAGCGGCGTTGCTATCGGCTGAAAGCTTTGCCCGACCAGCACTTGAAGCGGGGAGCTCAGGTCCAAGCCGCTTATGATAGAACTTGAAACAGTCGCCTGAACGGGAAACGTCGGGTCTGTGCTTGTGGATGCAAGTTCAGCAAACGAGAAACTACGCGGTTCCCGCTTTTCGGATGATTTGATCTCACTTTCTTCGAAGATCTCAACCATCTGCGAAATCGGGGTAATTCCGCAAATTGCTTCTTTGGAAAATGGAAAGGCATAAGCTATCGCCCCGAGAAGTTTCCCATTAATATATACGGGCGACCCGCTCATTCCAGCAAAAACCTGGGTTCTATCGGCGCCGCCTCCGGAAATGCGACCTACAATCATATCCTGTTGGGGACCAATTGCATCCGGAAGAAGACCGAGAATCTCGACATTAAAATTTTCCGGAGTATTTCCACTAAAGACAGTTCGGGCGGTTCCGATCATCCCTTCTTTTAACTCAGATAAAGGAAAGAATTGAAACGATTGGTTTTTTTGAGAGGCTTTTTCCTTCCCGTAATTGACTTTTGTTTGTCCCGATACGCTGATGAGAAAACTACAAACTACAAGTAGGCATACAGTATATTTTACTTTCATTATATTGGTGAAACTCTTCCTTTTTAGGCTTTGAGTATGGTAACATTTTTATTGACTTCACCGGAAGTCTTTTGTCTTAAGACTCCGAACACCCACGACACGTTGTATTCCCGGTTTTTCTTTAAAGGAAATTTCAATTGACGATGCTAAAGCTCAAGCGCCTTGTAAAAAGTTTTTACCAGCTATTGCTTCCAGTGCTGGTGCTGCTCGGGCTCGCATCAATCGGCTCAGCTATTTGGCTAGTCAATACAGTCGCAACTCCACAGCGTTCACAAAGTTTGGTAACTCCCGAGGAGTTCGCGCAGTTGAGTTCACGAGGTGCGCAGATCACGGACGAAACATGGCAAAACCAAGATGGTACAACCGGTCGCGGCTGGCTCTTAAAGGGTGTTGCCGGTGCACCGGCCGTAATACTTCTTCATCGGTATGGAACTGACCGCTCTCATATCCTGAACTTTGGCGTCAAACTCAGCGAAACGACCAATTTTACGGTGTTAATGCCGGATTTACGCGGGCATGGTCTTGCGCCGAATGTCGAACATACAACCTTTGCCGGATGCGAAGTGGGTGACATTCAAAGTGCTATAAAATTCTTGCGCAGTGCTCAGGTTGGCAGCGGAAAGACCCTAGTCGGAAAAGATATAGGGATTTACGGTATTGAGCTTGGAGCGTTAGTTGGTTTAGGTGTTGCGGTTAAAGATGAAAGTGTTAAAGTCATCGCTTTGGAGTCCGTACCCGCGTCGTCAAATAGCCTTTTAGGATCGGTCGTCTATGTTCGAAATCCGTTTGGCAGCTTTGTCACGGCACCTCTTGCGGAATTGGGAACTTACGCCTACTATGCAACCAGCTGTTTTGAACGCACCCTTTCCTGTGATCTGGCAAAGCAAATTACGGGCAGAAAAGTTCTTTTGCTTGCCGGTCCGCAAGCACCGGCCTTTCAGACTTCAACATCAAATTTGAGCACTTGTTTTTCAGAACAAAACAAGGTGCAAGCATTTACGGACCTCACACCATCTGGATTTGATCTGACAAACGCAACTCTTGAACAGGCAGATTTTTATGATCAGCGGGTTATATATTTCTTTAAGGAAAATTTAGCTCAAGAGTAAAGAATACGGACAGTGTTTTTATTCAAATCCCGTCTAGATCAAGATCCTTTTTTGAATGACCGTTTGTGCGGGAAATCTTGTTGATTTTCGTAGTTTCTTCCAACTTTACCAAGGATTCTTGTAAAATTTTCTTAACCCGGCCAAGTCGTTTTGACGTCGAACGCGTTTTAAGAATTTCATATTTTACGTCATTTTCGAGATTAAATGCCGCGCTAATAAGGAAAGAAAGTTGTTCGGGAGGAGCCTGAGGAATTTCGGGAAACTGACCGATTTCTCCGCTCGCGCTGTGCGCGGCTTTTGCAATTCTTCGAAATAGTTCAAAAACATCGTTGGCAGCACTTGTTGTATCGCTGACGTCATCGTCTTCAAAAAATTCAACATCGGCAATTGGATATGGTTTAGGCGAGTCTATGTAACCCATTATTCTGTACCTAATTACGCCGATCGTAAGAATGTTTGAGCGGCCATCGTCAAGTGTCTGAGAATCATTAACTTCAGCAACGCAGCCTATTGAATCAATCGCTGGCCGATCTTTTTCGATATTCGTAGACTCAAAACGCGAGATTCCAAACAAATTCTTCGCCATTTGAATATCCGTCAGCAGCTCCCTATAACGAGGCTCAAAAATGTGAAGAGGCAGAAATTCAAACGGCAGCAGGACCAAAGGCAACGGAAAGATCGGCAACTCCTTTATTCCTAAAACTTTATTAAATTCTTCTGACATTTTAGTTGGAGATTTCCGAGAGCAACGATTCATGATTCGAATCGATTTCGGATTCTGTAAGATCATTTTCCAATATAGTTAGCGCGATAAAATCAGAAATTTTTTCCGGGGATTCACCGCTCATAACCATTCGCTTCGTTCCTATAACTGCCTCCGACACTTCTTTGATTCGTTTCTTGTAACGATTATCCTGCGCGACAAATCGTTCTACTACACTTCTTTCGATCGTTTCCCGGCTCTGGTCATTTGTGTCCAAATTATCGCCGTATTCGATCGGCACCGAATGATTCCTAATTCTAATATGCAGCGCGTCCGTTATTTCCTGGGCGTTTCTTCGAATTTTGTCTAATTCCAAACCCGAATTGGGAAATCCGAGATGACCTCGTAGAGTTATTTCGAGGATTGGTTTCTTTTCACCTTCAGGTATTTTTGCTTCCTTCGTTACCGTTTCTAAAACGTCCTTCGTCAGTTCTTTAGTTTCCGAATATCCATCAACGTCAAAACTCAAACGTTGAAACGGGCGCTGCGTGTAATCCCGAACGTGGTTTGCTTTGACGTTATGATGTTCATCAACTTCCACAAGCCATGCTCCTCGGATTTCCTTAAATTCATCAATGCTCGTAATTTCAAGCGATCCCGGATTAAATGCCCAATTTTCGATCTCGTAGCATTTATGGGTATGCCCAAGCCCAACATAATTAGTCACAGATTTCAGTTTTTTCAGATTTTCGATTGTCAGCGCAGGAATCGGATGGGTCTGGTGTCCTTCTACATCGGTGTGAAGCATCAGAATATGAAAGGCACCATCGCGCATATTTTCTTCGATCGCATCAGTGAGCGCTGGAATCGCCTTGTTTGCAGAAGCGCCAAACCAATCCGAACCGAAAATTCTTGCACCGCCTAAATCCAAAAAACCACCGCGCTTTTTGTCGTCATCCCAAGGTTCGTAAGCCATCTTGCCTTCGGTTATTTTGGGTTCGAGCAAATAAAGCAGGTTCCAATTCGCAAGCGAACGGAGCCAACTGTAATCGCTGTCGTTATATTTTTGATCGTGGTTTCCTTCGATCGACACGACAGGGATTCCGGCGCCTTTTAACATAGTCAGTCCCGCAAAGGCGTAATTCATTGTCTCCGGCGGGACGCTTCTCTTATGAAAGAAATCGCCGCACATAATCACGAAATCAACTTTTTCGTCAATCGCGTACTTCTTCAAAACGTCGATCCACGCATCAAAAAAATCGCGCTGACTTTCTTTTAGGTGATAACGGGTACAGCCCAAATGGACGTCTGAAATATGCAAGAATTTCATTTCAAATATCTTAGCATCTGGAGCCTGCTATTTGCCATCCGCTTCGTAAGAGGCTTAAGGTGATGACGGAATTGGTAGAAAAAGGAACAAGGACGGTAAATTTACGTAAAGCACAATTATGGAAAAGGTAATTTTAGTAACTGGTGCGTCCAGTGGGATCGGACGGGAAACCGTCAAACTCTTCCAGACGAAAAACTGGAAGGTTGCCGCGACTATGCGTGCACCGGAAAAGGAAGGTGATTTGCAGCGAATTGCGGCCGTCGAATGTATTCGTTTGGATGTTACAGAAATCGATTCGATCAAATCGGCGATTGCGGAGACACTTAAAAAATTTGGCCGAATAGATGCCGTCGTAAACAATGCTGGATATGGTTTAGTTGGCGCTTTTGAAGCTGCTTCACCACAGCAAATTGAAAAGCAATTTCAAACGAACGTTTTTGGATTGATGAACGTTTGCCGCGAAATTTTGCCATATTTCCGGGAGCAAAAACGAGGAACGATTGTAAATGTCGCGTCGGTCGGAGGAAGGTTAACCTTTCCGCTATATAGCTTATATCACGGCACGAAATGGGCGGTGGAAGGCTTTAGCGAATCGCTTCATTATGAGGTCCGCCCGTTTAATATCAAAGTTAAGATCATTGAGCCGGGTCCGATCAAGACCGATTTTTACGACCGATCGCAAGATATAACCCGGAAAGAAGGTTTAACGGCATATGATTCGTTCATCGAGCGGGCTTTGCCTAATTTGCAGAAATCGGGAGAGGACGCACCCGATGGCGGACTCGTTGCTGAGGTAATTTACAACGCAGTGACTGATGAAAGCTGGAAAATGCGGTATTCCGCAAATTCAAGAATGCTTTTGACACTTCGAAAATTCCTACCGGATCCGCTTTTCTTCTGGCTCATACGCCAATTCGTGCTGCGTTCGAAAGGTTTATGAGCGCGATATTTTCCCCGCAGCCGATCATTACCGAGTATATAATTTGCTTTTGATCGAAAGTGTGATAATTTTTTCAGGATAAAATCAAGCTGGAAGCCTTTGGAAAACGGGTTTCTACCTAATTAAGGACGTGAAAAATAATGAAAAAAACTACCCATTTTTTGTTGAGTCTATCAGTGGTATTGTTGATGTCTGGATCGATTATTGCTCAGTCACAAGCAACCACCGGGCTAATTCAGGGCACCGTATATGATCCAAATGGTGCGGTTATCCCAGGTGCCACGGTCACCGTGAGAAACGAAGGAACAGGATTTGAAAGATCCGTTACAAGCAATTCTGACGGTTTTTTTACTGCTCCGCTTTTGCCGCTTGGAAGATACACGGTGACGACGCGCGCTCAAGGATTTGGAAATTTTGTGCTTGAGAATGTTCAGGTCACTATTGGACAAACACAGGCACTTCGAATTGATTTGAAGGTCGGAACGGCAGCGGCAACTGTGGATGTAACGGCGGAAGGCGAGGGCGTCGAGGTGGCGCGAACCGAATTGGCCACGCAGATAAACGAACGCGCGGTTGCCAATCTACCAATTAATAGCCGTGATTTTAGCAAGTTTGTTCAGCTAACTCCCGGAGTTTCGATCGTTCAAGGGCCTGATGGTGACGAAATTACCATCAATGGGCAAAAAGGAATTCAAAACAATTTCTCTATCGATGGTGCTGATGCAAACAATCCATTTTTTGGCGAACAGCGTGGCGGACAGCGTCCAGCGTTTACCGTAAGTCTTGAGGCGATTCAGGAATTTCAGGTTGTACCGGTTGGTGCCTCGGCGGAGTTTGGACGCTCGAGCGGAGGGTTTATCAATGCCGTAACGAAATCCGGAACAAACGAATTTCACGGTTCTGCGTTTTTGTTTTTCCGCAACGATGGACTTTCAAGCCAAAATCTGGACGCGGTCGATGCGGGATTGCCTACCGCTGATTCCCGGAATTATCAGTTTGGAGGAAATGTCGGGGGACCGATAAAAGAAGATAAAGCGTTTTTCTTCTTTGCTTACGAAAGAAATGATGGCCGAAGCAATAAGCCAAATAGTATTGACCCGACGCTTGCAAGTATTTTTGCGACTAGATTCAATTCTCCAAACGAGGAGACGATTATCGAGCGCACGGATGTTGCTGATGTATTGCTTGCAAAAGTAGATATCAATATCAATAACCGAAATCTTTTGACCCTGCGGCACAATTTCAGCCGAGCCGAGCAAGTCAACGGGACATTTGATGTTCCGACTTGGGGGGCAAGTGCAAATGGTCGTGAAACCGATAAATCAAATGCCTTTATAGGTCAGCTCGTTTCGACTATAACTCCATATTTGTTAAACGAATTTCGGTTCCAATGGGCAAAAGAAGAGCGACCACGTTTTTATGACGGCCCTGACCTTCCTGATACTACGATCGGTACATTTGCGGGCGATATTTCGTACCGATTCGGACGCCCGTTCTTTTTACCGGTGCCGTCGGATGACACACGCTTTCAGTTTACTGACAACGTGACCTACATTACCGGAAACCACACTTTGAAATTTGGTGTTGATATTAACCGCGTGCGCGTTTCACAAACGTTTATTGGATTTGCTCGTGGGCGATATATTTTCGCCGGCGGAACGATTCAGGACGCGATTCAGGGATTTCAGAATTATATTAACGGGGTGAATGCTAATTCGCTCGCGCTCTATCTTCAGTTTGCGCCGATCGGGAATCGAACGGTAGAGGAAGCAGGTACGCAGGCCTATTCAAATTTTGAACCGGGCGTGTATGTTCAGGATACGTGGAATTTTAGCCCGAATCTAACCTTCAATATCGGTTTTCGTTGGGAAGGGCAGTATCAGCCGAATACGATCACCCCGCCGCAGGATACCCGTTACGGACAGTTTTTAAGTGACCCGAATTTTCCGTCGGATGGATCGATTCCGGATTTCACGGATGGATTTCAACCACGGCTTGGACTTTCGTGGTCGCCGGGCGATGACCGGAAGACGGCAATACGACTCGGTGCAGGGATTTATTATGCGCGAATTCCCGGTTTGGTGGTTGCCGGTCCGAGAAACACTGACGGCGTGATCGCGGGAAATATATTCTTTGCTAATTTTCTTTGTGGCGGACCAGGACTCGGCGGCTGTCCGGTTTTTCCCGGAATTGTCCCAACGGCTGGTTTTAATCCATTTAATCCCGGTGTTGCGGTGTTTGAGCGCAATTTCAAAAATCCGCGGACTATCCAATATAGTGCGAGCATAGAAAGGGAAATTTATCCGGATATTAATTTGCTTGTCGCATACAACTACGCAAAATCGACTCGACTCACGAGATTTGTGAATAGAAATGATCCGCGACTTTACAACGGCGTGGCGATTTTTGAGCGTCCGAATGGCTCAGGAGTTGGCGAAATCCGTTCGACGGAAAGTTCGGCGAAATCGTTATACCAAGGAGTTACTTTTGGAGTTACAAAACGTTTTTCAAATAATTTCCAGTTTCAGGTAAATTATTTGTTGTCTTGGGATAAATCGGACGACGATAATGAACGAGATCCTTTTACATTTAGATATGCAGATCCACGTGATTTCACGCCTGAATATAATTGGTCTGACCGCGATCAAAGACATCGTTTTAATGCTTTCGCGACATTCGAGTTACCTTATGACATAACGATTTCACCGATCGTGCAATATCGTTCCGCACAACCGATTTCTGTGGTTGACCGCGGAACGTTTCCGAATATCATTAAACGAAATACACTTCGGCTCGATAATGAATTCTTTACATTTGATTTTCGTGCATCGAAGAGTTTTAAAATTACCGAGAACGTTTCATTAGAGGGAATTTTTGAGGCATTCAACCTCTTCAATAATCGCAATCCGAGAAGCCTTCCGCGACCGCTTACGTTCAACTTTGACGGAACGGTTTCGGCAGGTTTTGGTGAACCCAGACAAGCACAGATCGGAGTAAGATTGAAATTTTAGCCCTTTATACCTTTATAAGGGATTCTTTTTCGCGCCCCGGATTGTAAATAGTCCGGGGCTTTTTTATTATTAGCGCAGATTTCGCCGAGCTTCCAAATATGAAAATCGTAAAATTATTCGATTTAAAAGAATCTATTTATCCTTGTTCATGGTTTAAAAATGGGTTCATCTACCAAAAGAAAAATTACTGATTATATAAACGAAACGGCAACAGAGTTTGTCGATGCCCGGAGATGCTTTAATGGTAAAGATCACGACGAAGATATTGCAAAACTCGCCGGGAAACATCTTGATCTCTTTAAATAGATAAAAACGAACTCCGCTCAATGATAACGAAAAAGAACGAATTTCCGCTTGCGTCAAAATATGATCCGAAATGGTTGATCGAAAATTGCTTCGGAGCAAATCCGCTATGGCTTACTGAATGGCTCTGCCGCGACATTGAATTTCAAACAGGAATGCGCGTTTTGGACCTTGGTGCCGGGCATGCGAAATCTTCGATCTTCCTCGCAAAGGAATTTGGTATTCAGGTTTGGGCCGCTGACCTCTGGATCGATCCAAGCGAGAGTTTGAAATCGATCAAAGAATTTCAGCTCGAAAACAGTGTGTTTCCCCTTTCGGCGGAAGCTCGTAAGCTTCCGTTTCCGAAGTTATTTTTTGATGCGATCGTTTCGATAGATGCGATTCAGTATTTCGGAACCGACACACTTTTTCTTCCTTATATCGTTCAATTTCTCAAGCCAAACGGAATAATTGGATTTGCTTCACCCGGAATGACAAAGGAATTCAAAGGTGAAATACCGGCGCACCTCAAACCGATGTGGACTAGTGATTATTGGTGTTTGCGGTCAGAAGATTGGTGGCGTAAACATTGGGAGCGTACCGGATTGGTAGAGATTGATAAATCAGAAACAATGAGAGATGGCTGGAAACTCTGGGTGGAATGGGCGAAAAAGGGAAGTTCTACTGATTGGTATTTGCGGTCGATCGCTGAAGATGCAGGAAAGCATTTAGGCTATATTAAAATGATTGCACGAAAAAACGAAGAGGCCCCGAATCTTGCATACGATCTGCAGACTGGAGAATGGATTTAGCACCAGGGGTTTATTAAACGTTCTTCTTCAATACCTTTAACCTTCCAAGCTCACTCAAGAGCGGTTTTAAATGCGCGACCGATTTTTCGTGTGAAAATCCATTGCTCGCAAAGATGCCGTTGTGATTCCAGACATCTTCGGTGTCATAGTTAATTTCCTCGCCGAAAATATCTGTCAACCTTCCGCCTGCTTCTTCGAGTAATATTTGAGGTGCCGCCGTGTCCCAGAATTTTGTGTGCGGCGAAAGATGTATGTAAATATCAGCCATTTGGCGGGTAAGAAAGCCTACTTTTAAGCCAACCGAGCCGTGCGCATATTCGTTTCCGAAACCAAAATGATCCACCAATTTTGTCATGTTTCGACTCCGGTGGGACCGGCTGACTGCCAGCGTCATCTCGCTGAATTCGGTTAAACTGGAAACTTCCAAAATTTCCGATTCGCCCTTGTTTTCGATTAGGAACGCGCCTTGTCCTTTGACTGCGAAATACAATATGTCTTTGAGCGGCTGGAAAACAACCCCGAGAATCGCCACACCGTTTTCGGTCAGAGCAATCTGAACTGCGAAATCGCCCGCCTTTTCTATAAACCCGCGTGTGCCGTCAAGCGGATCCGTGATCCAAACTCTCGATTTTGAAATTCGATTGCTGATATCATCGGGCTCCTCTTCGGACAGAACCGCATCATTCGGAAACGACTTAGTAAGGCCGGAGACGATAATTTTGCTTGATGTCGTATCGGCGATAGTAACGGGTTCTGAATAATGATCGCCATGAAATTTTTCCTCAACCTCAAAGCCTTCGTGATAAATCTTCATTATCGCCTCGCCTGCCTCGCGCGCAAGATCGACCGCAACTCGTAATTCTGTTTCTAGCATTGGTAAGAATTTAACATTTATCAGCTTCGAAGAGTAAAACGGCGTGGGCAACAACGCCCGCGCTTTTCATTTTCTGAGTTCCACTTTACACTTCTTAATATGACTGAAAGTATTACGTTTTCGAGAACGGTTGACCGTGATGTGATATATAGGGAGATCACTCCACAGATACGGGCTCTGACTGCGGATGAAACTGATATTATTGCAAACCTCGCGAATATTGCCGCTGTGCTTCGAGAGGCATTGAGTTTCTTCTGGGTCGGTTTCTATTTGGTAAAGGAAAATCAACTCGTGTTGGGCCCGTTTCAAGGACCTCTTGCATGCACGAGGATAGATTACGACAAAGGGGTTTGCGGCCATTCCTATTCGACAAAACAAACTGTGATCGTTTCAAACGTAGATGAATTTCCCGGTCACATTGCGTGTGCATCTTCCTCGAAATCGGAGATCGTTTTACCGATCATTGATCGCGCAGGAAATGTTTTTGGAGTATTGGATGTCGATAGCGACAAGCTCGACGATTTTTCGAATACGGATGAAAGAGGGTTGGGTGAAATTGTAAAACTTATTGAGGAAAAATTATGAGCTTCGCAACAAACCAGGGAACGGGAAAATTCAAGGAAGGTTTTGGAGATTTAGCGGTCGGTCATTTTCGTGAAACCAACGGTTTGTATCTTTCATCGATCGGAATCGGGACGTATCTTGGAAACTGGGATGCCGATACGGATCAAAATTACACAAAATCCGTTGTCAGATTCGTTGAGTTGGGCGGAAATGTCATCGATACTGCCTCGAATTATCGCTTTCAGCGAAGCGAAAGAAATATCGGCGAAGCCTTAGACGAAATAGGCAGCCGCCGTGACGAATTGTTTATTTGTACAAAGGGTGGGTTTTTACCATTTGATAATGAACCACCGGGCGATGTGCGCGGATATTTTGAAGATAACTTTGTAAAAAAGGGAATTGCAACTTTTGACGATCTGGTCGGCGGCAGCCACTGTATGACGCCAGACTATTTGGAGTCGCAGATCGATCAATCGCTCGAAAATATGAAGCTTGATGGGTTGGATCTGTGTTACATACACAATCCCGAATCACAGCTGGGCGGGGGCATCGATCGTCCGACATTTGACGCGAAGATCGCAAAAGCGTTTGAGCGTTTGGAAGAGAATCGCAGCGGCGGAAAGATCAATTATTACGGTGTCGCAACCTGGAATGGTTTTCGTGTTATGCCGGATGACAAAAGTTATCATTCACTCGAAAGATTTGTGCAGATCGCCAGGCAGGTTGGAGGTGATGAAAATGGATTTAAGTTTATCCAGCTTCCGCATAATTTAGCGATGCCCGAGGCGCATCTTGTGCCTAATCAACCCACAAACGGAAAAGCAGTCTCAACGTTAAAAGCTGCAAACGATCTTGGCATTTCGGTAATGGTCAGCGGCTCTATATTGCAAGGTAAGCTTGCGGCGGGCGTCCCGCTTCATATCCGAGAACTGATCGGCGGAAAAACCGATGCTCAGACCAGTCTTCAGTTTGTGCGCTCGACGCCGGGTGTGACTACGGCTTTAGTTGGAATGGCCTCTGTGACGCACGTCGAAGAAAATATGGCGTTGGCATCAATTGGACCAACCGGCGCAGAGAAGTTTGCGGGCTTGTTTTCAGACGATTCCTAACATCACATAATAAAGACGCACGAACCAGACAGGCCGTTTTTCACAAAGTCTGTTACCCGCGATAATTGAATCTATTTCCATTGATTACAAAACTATTACTTTTTAATCCGAACGGGTCTGTTATTGTTTAAATGCCCCAAAATAAATTTTAAGAAATTCCAAATGCAAAAAACTGAAAAATTTACTCGAAGCCCGGAAGAAATTAACTGGCGCGACGCCGGTATCATTTTGTCTTTTCACCTGCTATTGATTCCCGCTTTCTTTATGTTTAGCTGGACGAACCTGGCGATAATGCTGATCGGAAATTGGATCGTCGGGAGTCTCGGAGTAGGCTTAGGCTACCACCGTTTACTTACTCATCGAAGCTTCAAAGCCCCAAAATGGCTGGAATACACTTTGACGATCTTAGGAACAATGTCTCTTCAAAATGAGCCATATAAATGGGTTGCTACACATCGAATGCACCATCAGTTTTGCGAAACTGATAAAGATCCCCATACAACCCGCGACGGTTTTTTGTGGGCTCATATGTTTTGGATCTTTACAGGTACAGCACAGGATCATAACGAAGGGGTGTTCAAAAAGTATGTTCCCGATCTTTTAAAAGACCGGGGTCAGAGGCTTATCGCTAAATACTTTTATGTTCCGATTCTTGTTTCCGCCGTTTTACTCTTTGCTTTTGGAGGTTGGGGAGCCGTGCTTTGGGGCGTTGTGGTTCGAACGGTATTTGGTTTTCACACAACCTGGTTTGTAAATTCGCTCGCCCACATTTTCGGTACGAGGCGTTTTGAAACAAATGATGATTCTAAAAACAATTGGTTTGTCGCACTCTTAACTTTTGGTGAAGGCTGGCACAATAATCACCACGCGCAGCCAACATCCGCCAGGCACGGTTTGAAATGGTTTGAGTTTGATATGAACTGGATCGCGATCCGGATCTTAGAAAAACTTGGTTGGGCGAAAAATATTCGCGTGTTCAATGTTGAGAGCTCTGCGCAAGAATTTAAGCAGGCGGCATAGAGGAGAATCGTTGATCGGGCAACGGCCTTCTATTCAATTCAAATGAGCCTATTTTAGAAATTCGTCCCTGCGCTTACAGCAGGCATTTTGGTAAAGTAAGAAACAGATTGCCATTATAAAACCCGCTGTTTTTCCGTACTTGGAGCTATAATGAATTTTATTGGCGGAATTTTCCGTATAGCAGCGGCGGAGCTCGTTCGAACAAGGTTTTAGGGATGAAAAAAGGTAAAATAAAAACCTATTCAGAATTTTGGGATTTTTACGTTCTCGAACACAGTCAACCGATGACTCGCTACCTCCATTTTGTCGGAACAACGCTCGGCATTGTAATGCTTGTTTGGTTTTTGCGCAGCGGTGATTATTTATATATTCCACTGTGTTTTGCCGTTGGCTACGCTTTTGCCTGGTTTTCGCATTTTTATATCGAAAAAAACAAACCCGCAACATTCCAATATCCTCTTTGGTCGTTTATCTCGGATTACAAGATGATCTTTTATATGCTGATCGGGAAAATGGACGGTGAAGTTGAAAGGGTGGTAACAGAGGCCCGACCGTAAGGGAGTGGCGGCGGTTAGTAAATCATGAACGAAGATTCCGCGGGCGGTTACCCACTTGCCTACCTCATTCAGTGAAAATCTCAAGTCGTATATGGGGCGCGAAATGAAGAGCGAACCGCTAGTTCTCAACGCGCCACAGCGAATATGTGTTTTAGAGATAATGAATGAGGTTTGCAAATTTCGCGGATTTGAGCTCTTTGCGATAAACGTCAGAACAAATCATTTTCACGCGGTAGTAGCTGCGATGAGGGATCCGGATTGAATCTCGGTTGACTTTAAAAGTTATTGTACAAGAAAGCTTCGCGAGTACGGTCTTGTCCTTCAGAACCAAAAGATATGGGCACGGGGGAAAAGCCGACGATATTTCTGGAAGCCACATCATGTCGAGAGTTAGACTGAATATGTAAATTTTGGTCAAAGGAAAAGAGCTTCCAAAATTCGATTGATTTGACGCCACCCGCGCTCACGCTTGGGTTTCTGTTTCGATATACTCCGATATTAACTCAAACGAACGATTTTCCCGGTAGCTTATCTTAAAGTGACCATCGTCAAATTCTTCGTGAATATGATCGATCCCGTGTTTTTTTAATCTCTTACTCAAAACCTTCGCGCCGAGGTCAAGCGCAAATTCATCTTTGGTTCCGGCATCTATAAACAGCAAACGAAGCGATTTCAGATCTTCGATATATTCTTCGACCATTTCGACCGGATCATTTTCCAACCAACGCGCCCAAACGTCCTCGCGAATTTCTCCTGTTTCGAGATCAAACGGAAGGTCGAAACCCCATTCTGAATCGGGGTTCGGTGAATAGCACGCGCTCATTCCGATCATATTCAGGCCGTCAAAATCGTGTTTGCCTTTTTTTGCTTCCTCATCCCAAATTGTTTCCATCAGTTTTTTCGGGTTTCCTTTGATCCCGCGAACCGCTTTGGAAAAGTCCTCGCGATAACATAGCTCAAAAAAACAATCGCCGCTTACCGATGCAGCCAAACCAAATAGATCCGCATGGCGCATTGCCATGATAAGCGAACCGTAACCACCCGAGGATTTTCCCATTACAGCCCGCGAATTTCGATCAGCGATCGTTCGAAAGTTATCGTCTATAAAAGGTACTATTTCGCCGGTAAGATAATCTTCATAGTTTCCCGTCGCCGCCGAATTCAGATACTGCGAACCACCGTAGTATGTGAAACAATCCGGCATCACGGCGATCATCGGTTTTACCGTTTTACCCGCGATCAGTCTATCGAGACGTTCCGGGATGTTTGGCGTGAACGCGTTGTCATTGATCATCATTTTCCCGCGTCCGGTAAATCCGGTTAAGCAGTACGTAACAGGGTAATTCTTGTCGTTTTTGCTATAATCAGGCGGAAGATAAACGCACAGCTCACGGACAAATGGATCGCTAAGCGGATTGTTTTTCAGTACCGCGCTTTCGTGTTGTAAAACTTTTATTGTTCCTTTGTTTTCGCTCATAGCAAATGCCGGTATCGAACTCCGGCTAATTATTTTATGTCGTTGATTATATTTCAGGATCTAATTAAATCCAGCCTCGGGGAGCTTTCCTCAACAATAGGCTTTCTCACCGCGATGATCACGCCTGCATTGTTGATCTCGGCAAGCGGTACACTTATTTTAACAACCTCGACACGGCTTGGGCGCGTAATTGATCGGGCTCGTGAATTAGAACAAAGGCTGAATGAGCTTATCGTGACAAAGGAAAAATCTGAGATTCCATTATACATTCGGCGAATCGAGGTCGTTTTTGAATTGCTCGACAAGGTTACGACCCGCTCTCGCATGCTGCAAAAGGCATTGTTTGTTTTTTACTGCAGTCTTGTGATGTTTGTATTAACAAGCCTGACGATCGGTGTTGTCGGGTTACTCAATCATTATGCGTGGATTCCGATTCCTATCGGGCTCGTTGGAATGCTTTTCGTTTTTTACGGCAGCATCGTGATGATGCAGGAATCGAGAATGGCAACCGCGACAACAAACGCAGAAATGGACATTACGTGGGAAATCGCTACGAAGATTGCGCCGGCCGAGATTGTTGAAAAATACAGCTACAATGTTATGGGAAAACACCGGGTACGAAGCAAAATTAATGGAACTTTTGGTGCCGGAAAGAAAACGGAGGAGTAGCTGGAAGCAGTATTCAAAAATGACAGAAAATCAAAAACAATTTATGCTTCGGGCGATCGAGCTTGCCGAAAATGGCTTAGAAACTGATGCTGGCGGACCATTTGGAGCAGTAGTGGTGAAAAACGGGGAAATTATTGGCGAAGGTTGGAATTGTGTTACATCGACGAATGACCCTACGGCTCACGCTGAAATTTCAGCAATCAGAAAGGCCTGCCAAGAGCTTGATTCATTCCAATTGGAGGGATGCGTTTTATACACTTCCTGCGAACCGTGCCCGATGTGTCTAGGCGCGATATATTGGGCGCGTTTGGAAAAGCTATATTTCGGATGTACGCGGGAAGACGCGGCGGCGGTCGGGTTTGACGATGAGTTTATTTATGAAGAAATCTCGCGGAATCTTGATCAGAGGAAAATCGACACAATAAATTTTATGCGCGATGCAGCGCTCTCCGTTTTCGGGAAATGGGAAAAAAAGGTTGATAAAATTGAGTACTAATTCGAAATAATGACATTTTTCAACACATATTTTTTTATCGTTCTCGCATTAATTGCGGGAATGATGATGCCAACGCAGGCCGCGATCAACAGCAAACTTGGTGGAGATCTAGGCAGTCCGATCCTGGCAGCATTTGTTTCCTTTGTTGTCGGGACGCTGGCTCTTTTTGCATATATTTTGCTGATGGGAATTCCGTTAAGTAATTTAACTTCTCTAAAAAATACGTCATATATTTCATGGACTGGCGGATTACTCGGAGCGTTTTTCGTTGCATCTTCGGTCGTGCTGGTACCAAAGCTCGGCGTGGCTTTGACTTTCAGCCTGCTGATTGCCGGGCAAATGATCGTAACGCTTGTGTTTGATCATTATGGGTTGCTGGGTGTTCCGGTTAAAGAAGTGAATATTCAGAGGCTATTGGGTGTTACGCTGATTATCGGCGGCGCGTTTCTAATTCGAAAGTTCTGAGTATGATCAAATTTATCTTAAACAATGAAACTGTCGATACTGGACTTCCAAAGGGAATGACAGTGCTTGATTTTGTTCGTTACAAGAAGAATCTAAAGGGAACAAAGATCGGGTGTAGAGAAGGAGATTGCGGCGCGTGTAATATCTTGATCGGCGAACTAAAAGAGGGCGAAGTCGAATACCGGTCGATGACTTCGTGCCTTACACCGCTTGCAAATGCAGAAGGAAAACACGTCGTCACGGTCGAAGGAATTAATTGCGACTCCGGAGACCTAACCCCTGTTCAAAACGCTCTTGTCGAACAAAGCGGCACGCAATGCGGGTTTTGCACCGTCGGTTTTGTGATGTCGATGACCGGCTTTTGTATTGATAAGACTGACAAAACTGCACAAATGGCAATTTCCGCAATTGACGGAAATATATGCCGCTGCACGGGTTATAAATCGATTGAGCGGGCGGCTTTTTCTCTTTTAGAAGAGGAGAAAGCGCAAACGCCGGAGATGGAAAAATCCTGGCTTGAAAATGCGATCTCAAAAAAAATTGTTCCTGAATATTTTTCAGAGATCGGAAGTCGGCTAAAAGATCTCCAAAAAGAAAACTCAAAGGTCAAGACTCAAAACTCAAAACTCCTAGTGGGCGGAGGTACAGACCTTTACGTACAAAAGCACGATGAAATGGTCTACGCAGATGGAAGCCACGTTTTTTATGTTGATGATCTGCGTCAAATAAAAGACGCCGGAGAATTCATCGAGATCGGGGCATCGGTTACGGTTACGGATTTGCTTGAGTCGCCTATCATACAGAGTATCTTCCCGAATTTATACAAACATTTGAAACTAGTTTCCTCAACGCCGATTCGCAACATGGCGACCCTCGCTGGAAATTTTATCAACGCTTCACCGATCGGCGATATGACCGTCTGGTTTTTGGCATTGGATGCGGAAGTTGATTTACAACACGACCCGAAAGCTATGGAGAGTGCAATACGTATAATTCTGCTTAGGGATCTATATCTAGGCTACAAAGATTTGGCAAAATCTGAGGACGAAACGATTACGGCCATTCGCATTAAAAAGCACGTCGGCGAATTCCATTTCAACTTTGAGAAAGTATGCAAACGCAAATATTTGGATATTGCGACGGTCAACACGGCGATTTCATTGACGTCTGATAAGGGTTTGATCGCCGAAGCTCATGTCGCCGCGGGAGGCGTTTCGCCAATTCCGCTTTATCTTAAAGAAACGTCTGCTTATCTGAAAGGAAGGGAGATTTCGAATCAGACGATATCGGAAGCCATCAGTATAATTCAAGGCGAGATTTCTCCAATTTCCGATGTGCGCGGATCAGATGAATACAAGCGCCTCCTTCTCAGTCAGCTTTTTCGCGCGCATTTCTATGAGCTTTTCGGGATCGAACCTTCGCTTTAACGAATCCAGCACCTACAAGAATCGAATATAAACGCTATACTATTTCTTACCCTGTTCGCTTTAAAAATCTATGTTCAGTAGTTTTCGCAAACCTAGAAGAGTAGTTATTTCGGGATTTGGCTGTGTTACGCCTATTGGAATTGGCGGTAAATCGTTTTGGCAAGGATTGAGGGAAGCAAAAAGCGGAGTGTCAAAAATCGAATCCTTTGACGTCTCGGGCTCTTCCGTTCAGATTGCCGGAGAAATCAAAGATTTCGATGCAGACGCCGAAATCTCAATAAAAGACCGCAGACATGTTCCCCGCACCGTGCCGCTCGCACTCGCTTCCGCCCGTGAAGCATTGGCGGACGCTCAAATTAACGCGGAAAATTTGACGCTTAACCAACGGCGTCGTTTTGGCGTAATTTTAGGCACAGGCGGGGGTGGACTCAGCTTTACGGAGAAACAATATGAAGGCTGGTATTCGAAAAACGGTGCGAAAGCAAGCGTTTACACAATTCCAAGCTCAACCCACGGAGGTTTATCTTCCGAACTTTCGATGGCTTTTGGGCTTCACGCAATGTCTCATATCGTTTCAACCGGTTGTACGAGTTCGACTGACGCGATCGCTTATGCCGCACAAAATGTCGCGCTAGGGAAAGCGGACGTTATGCTAACCGGCGGCGTAGATGCGCCGATCGCACGAGGAATTCTTGAAGGATTCAAGCTGATGACGGTTCTGACGAGCAAGTGGAATGACGAGCCGAAGCGAGCCTCACGACCGTTTTCAAAAGATCGTTCGGGGATAGTTTTGTCGGAAGGCGCGTGGATTTTTGTGATCGAAACATTGGAAGGTGCTTTGGAAAAGGGAGCACGGATTTACGCAGAAGTTTTGGGTTATGGTTCGACATGCGATGCATATCATCGGGTGCGTTTAGAAGAAAATGGTATCGAACCGGCACGGGCAATGTCGCTATCTCTTGAAGACGCCGGAGTGAATCCCGAAAAAGTAGATTACATTAATCTCCATGGCACATCCACGGAAATCAATGATCGAATCGAAACTAAGGCAATCAAGAATGCGCTTGGAAAACATGCCTACGAAGTTGCCTGCTCCGCCACAAAATCTCAAATAGGACATCCGCAAGGCGCTTCCGGTGCTGCAGGAATTGCATCTGCGCTGCTTTCGATAAATGAAGGCGTAATCGCTCCAACCATAAACTTAGACGTTGCGGATGAAGATTGTGATCTGGATTACACTCCAAACAAGTCAGCGGAGCGTGAAGTAAATATCGCGCTCTGTAACTGCATCGGATTTGGTTCAAAGAATTCTGCTTTAATTTTGGGGAAGGTTAAATGCTAAACGGATTCTCCGCGCGCAGCTACAAACTTGAGCGAATCGATACGGGCGATTATACGGCTGAGGAATACGATCAGTTTTTAAAAGACATTCGGCTAGTAAACCGGATCACAGGTGACAATCGGGCACTTTCCAAATCTTTATTCCGCGATATTACCCACAAGAATCTGAGAGAGTTTTCCGTACTTGATGTTGGCGCAGGTTCGGGGGAGTTACTTAGATCGTGCGCGAGGTTTTCGAGAAAAAATAATCGGCGAGCGGCTCTTTTTGGATTGGAATTAAACCGACGATCGGCAGAATCGATTCTTGTAGAATCAAAAGATTTTAACGAAATCGCATCAATTTGTGGTGATGCTTTGCGTTTGCCGTTTGAGGATAACTCATTTGATTATGTGGTTTGCTCGCTTTTTACCCATCATTTTCGCGAAGCCGAGATCATCAGAATATTAAAAGGGATTTCTCGTTTAGCCAAAAGGAAGATTTTTATAATCGATCTGCATAGACATCCGGCGGCTTTCAGTTTTTATAAGTTGTTCTGCGCAGCATTTTCGATAAGCCCGCTTGTCAGGGAAGATGGTTCGCTATCGATAAAGCGTGGGTTCAAGCCTTCGGAACTGGAAAATATTGCAGTCCAAGCCGGATTGGATTCACCCATCGTCAAACGTTCGTTTCCATTTCGACTGATCTTAACGGCGAACGGAGTTAAAAATGCCGTCTAATAACAACGAAAAAATATTGATTATTGGTGGAGGCGTTGCCGGCTCAAGCCTTGCAATTAGGCTTCGAAAGCAAGGTTGGGAAGTTTGTATTGTCGAAAAAGATAAATTCCCTCGTCACAAGCTCTGCGGGGAATTTGTTTCGCCGGAATGTTTTTTGCACTTTGAAGAACTAGATGTACTTGATTCAATATCTCGGATCGGCGGCGAAGCGATTTTTGAGACGAGATTTTTTTCCGAAAGTGGAAGATCGGTGGCTGTACCAAGCAAATGGTTTTCCGGAGGTATGAGAGGCGCTCTTGGAATAAGCCGCTCGGAAATGGATTACTGTTTGCTCGAAAAGGCTCGAGAATTGGGTGCGGAAGTTTTGGAAGGAAGCCGCGTAACTAAGATCTCGCTTGACGGAAAACGGATTGAAAGCGTAGTGACAAAGAATTATCGGGGTGAAACTCGAAAGAAAGCGGCGGACTTGATCGTAGACGCAACCGGGCGCGCGCGCGCCTTAAGTATGCTTTTAGAAAAGAAGACCAGTCAAAGGCATCGGGCGAAGAAGATAAAACACGTAGCTTTTAAGGTGCATCTGGAGAATGTAAATCTTGAAAAAGGCATCTGCGAGATCTACTTTTTTCGAGGTGGGTATGGCGGGCTCAACTACGTTGAAAACGGCGTCGCGAATCATTGCTTTATTCTTGATTCAAATGTCGCGCGAGAGAATCGCAGCGATGCCGATCGGATACTCAAAGAGGTGATCTACCGGAACGAACGCGCCTACGAAGCGCTGAAGGATTCAGAAAAAAAATTCGATTGGCTTGCCGTTCCTGTTGAAAGATTCGGACGGCAGCCGTCAAACGATATCGAAAATCTTATCTCAGTTGGTGACGCCTCCGCATTTATCGATCCATTTACGGGTTCGGGGATGTTGATGGCACTTGAATCGGCCAAGTTTTTGGCTTCTGAGATCTCGAAGAGTCGACGCGAATCCCGGTATATTTTAGACTTGGCAATCAAACCTCGATACGAAAAAATTTATCGGCGCAAAACAAATCGAAGGCTCAAATTGTGTTCGATCGTTCACCCACTTTCCTATTCACCGATAATCGCAAATTTCGTGATCGTAGCCGCGCGGTTTAATAATAACCTCCTGCGGCAATTTACTTCCTCGACAAGACCCGCCTAAGTTTTTAAGAGGTTCGTTGAACTTGCGTGATTGAGATAAAATAAATATTCAAGTTTCTAAGATGAAAAACGTAGATTCAAAATCTCATGTCAGAGGCGAATCGGTCTATCTCGACGATATTCCCGAGCTCCGAGACACACTTTTTGCCTGTGTTTTTGATTCCCCGGTTGCGCATGGTTTTCTGAAGAACGTTGATATAAGCGATGCTTTGAAAAGCGAAGGAGTTTTCAAGATCATCTTGGCAAAGGATTTAATTGGCGAAAATCAGATCGGCGGAATTATTCTTGACGAGTCTTTGTTAGCAGAAACTCATGTTCATTTCGTGGGAATGCCGATTGCGATTGTTTTGGCAGCAAGCGAAGAATTTGCCCGCAAAGCCGCAAAGAAGATCAGCGCTGAAATCGAGCCTCTGGAAGTAATAACTGATCCTCGGGTTGCGCATGCGAAGGGTGAATTGATCGGTGAACCAAAGCGCTTCAAATTGGGTGATACCCACGACGCATTTTCAAATTGCGAGCACATTTTCGAGGGCAAAACTGAATCAGGCGGGCAGGAGCATCTCTATATCGAAACGCAGGGCGCTTATACGATGCCGATGGAGAATGGCGGGATCCGCGTTTATTCCTCCACGCAAGGCCCGACGGCGGTTCAGCGGGCGATCTCAAAAGTTACAGGATTGCCGATGCACCGGATCGAGGTTGACGTAACAAGGCTCGGCGGTGGTTTTGGCGGCAAGGAAGATCAGGCAAATGCTTGGGCTGCCGTTTGTGCGGTTGGTACGCAGCTAACCAAACGACCCGTGAAATATTCGCTTCACCGAATGGAAGATATGCGCATGACCGGCAAACGCCATCCGTACTCGGCGGATTACAAGATCGGTTTCGATGGAGAACTGAAGATCATTGTTTATGAAGCGACATTTTACCAAAATGCCGGTGCGGCGGCTGATCTCTCTTTGCCCGTTTTAGAACGAACGCTTTTTCACTCAACGAATACTTATTTTGTGCCGAATGTTTCGGTCGTTGCATATTCCTGCCGGACGAATTTACCGCCAAATACTGCGTTTCGCGGTTTCGGCGGACCGCAAGGAATGTTCGTCATCGAATCGGCAATCGCGCACGCGGCTGAGAAGCTGAACGTTTCAGCTGCTGAGATTCAGCGTAAGAATTTGATTCAAAACGGTGAGGAATTTCCTTACGGACAGATTGCCGAAAGCGAGGCAATCACAAGTTGGACCCAAGCCGATGAGGCTTTTGATTTTGCGGGGCTTCAAAATGAGGTCGACTATTTCAACAAGCAATACAAATTATTGAAAAAAGGTACCGCGATCATGCCAATATGTTTTGGCATTTCGTTTACCAAAACGCCGATGAATCAGGCACGTTCGCTCGTGCACATTTATACCGACGGAAGCGTTGCGGTTTCGACCGGGGCGGTTGAAATGGGACAAGGGGTAAACACTAAGATCGCACAGGTTGCAGAGCAAACCTTTTCGATGCCGATCTCAAATGTCAGAGTTCATACAACCAATACTTTGCGTATTGCCAACACTTCGCCCACGGCTGCTTCGGCCGCCGCAGATTTGAACGGCAAGGCGACGCTGATGGCCTGCGAAGAAATTTTGGGGCGTTTGAAAGAAGTTGCGAAAGAATTGGTCGAGGCCGAAACGGTTGCGGATATTTCCGTCCGCGATGGTTTTGTTTTTCGAAATGAAGAAAAAACCGACCTCGATTGGGTAACGCTCGTCAATGAAGCTTATTTGCGGCGCGTAAACTTGAGCGAACACTCCCATTACACAACGCCGGGAATAAATTTTGATTGGTCAATAGCAAAAGGTCATCCATTCGCATATCACGTTTACGGCACCGCGATCGTCGGCGTCACGGTCGATTGTCTTCGGGGAACATATGAAATAGATTACGTCAAAAACTGCCACGATTTCGGCAAATCTATGAACACGGCGGTTGATCTAGGACAGATCGAAGGCGGAATCGTGCAGGGAATCGGTTGGATGACGATGGAAGAAATTTTTTACGACGAAACGGGCACGCTTCGTTCAAGCGCGCTTTCGAACTATAAAATTCCCGATATTTATTCAGTTCCGCGCATCATCGAAACGGTGCCGCTAAAAACCGATCGCGACAATTTAGCGATTTTTCGCTCAAAAGCCGTAGGCGAACCACCGCTGATGTATGGCATTGCTGCGTACTTTGCGATTCGGAACGCCATCAAGGCGTTTAATCCGGAAAGCACCCTGAAATTCGATGCACCGTTTACGCCGGAGAAAGTGTTGATGAATTTGTACCGGGAAGAAGTGCGGGAGTTGGACGAAAAAGATCAAAAATAAGATTCATGAAATTCCAAATAGAAAAATCCATAGAAATTCTTTCTCAAACACCCAATACTGTCCAATCATTGTTGGGAAATCTCTCCGAAGATTGGATCAAAAATGACACAAACGTCGATGGTTGGAGTCCTTTTGACGTAGTCGGTCATTTAATTCACGGAGAGGAAACGGATTGGATTCCGCGAGCGGAACTTCTCCTTGCACAAGGTGAGAACGTGACGTTTGAGCGGTTTGATCGCTTTGCCCAATTTGAATTATCAAAAGGCAAAAGTCTAAATGAATTACTTAATACTTTCGCGGATTCTAGAAGAAAAAACATCGGCAAACTCCGAGAGATGAACTTGACAGAAGAAAAGCTAAAACTAAAAGGAATTCATCCGGAACTCGGAGAGGTAACCCTGGAACAACTTATTTCGACTTGGGTGGTACACGATTTGAATCATATCATGCAGTTAGCAACAGTTTTGGCAAATAAATATGCGGGCAATGTCGGTGTTTGGAAAGAATATTTATCAATTCTTCAAAAATAAATCGAACCCGCTTTTAGCTGATTTAGATCTATAGTAGTGAGTAACGATATAGAAAAATGGGAATTCGCTGCCGCCAGGTTGGAGCGCGGTGAATCTGTAATGCTCATCGCGGTGGCTGAAAGCTCCGGAAGTTCGCCTGGACGGCCGGGGTATAAAATGTTCGTCGCTCCGTATGAGTTATGTGGAAGTATCGGCGGTGGTGTGATGGAAGTTGAGCTGGTGGAAGCCGCAAAATCGAAAATTGATAACGGAGAATGGAAAATAGTCAAAGGGAATCAAAAATCCTTGGTAGTTTCGCAGGTTCACAGAAAAGATTCACCGAATTCGAGCGGGATGATTTGTTCCGGTGAGCAGACCGTTATTTTTTTTGAACTCAATTCAGAGGATTTGGAAACTGTTAGGCAAATTATTACCGCACACAAGAATTGCGAATCAAATATTCTCAGCATTTCAGATTCAAGATTCCGGATTTCGGAAGAAAAAACGTCTAAAAGTGGGAATCAGAGTGGTGGTTTCAGATTTGAACAGAAAAGCGAAAATGAATTTCTTTACGAAGAAAAGCTCGGTTACAAAAATACCCTCTTTATCGTTGGCGGCGGCCACTGTGCGCTGGCATTGTCGGAACTAATGTCAAGAATGGATTTTCACATTTCGCTTTTCGATGACCGTCCCGATTTAAATACTCTGGAAAAAAACAAATTTGCTGATGAACAACAGATTATCGAATCTTATGATCAAATTGACGAATATATTTCGTATGGCGAAAACGTTTATGTTGTCGTAATGACGCTCGGTTATAAATTTGACGAAATCGTTGTCCGCAAACTCTTTGATAAGAATTTCAAGTATTTTGGCGTTCTTGGGAGCAAAGCAAAAATGGCAGTGCTGCTAAGAAATTTGGTAGAAGACGGCTTTGATCGCGACAGGATAAAACGAATCCATACGCCGATCGGAATCGAAATCAACAGTAGGACACCGGAAGAAATTGCCGTCAGCATTGCCGCTGAAATTATTTCGGTGAAGAATTCGAAGGATTAACAATCAGACAAATGAAAGTTGGAGATAAAGCTCCCGATTTCACGTTGAAGGACGGTGAGGGAAAAAATTGGAAGTTATCGGCTCATTTTGGCGAAGTCGTCGTTCTACTATTTTATCCGGGTGATTATACTCCGGTTTGCACGAAACAGCTTTGTTCCGTTCGCGACAACTGGGACGACTATTTGCAAACCGGTGCGACGGTAATCGGCATCTCAACCGATTCCGTTGAATCGCACGGTAAGTTTTCCGCCAAATTCGATTTTCCGTTTGCGCTCCTTTCGGATGAGAAAGGGGAAGTTGTTGCTAACTACGGCGTTGGTTCGTGGATTCCGGGAAGATCGGCGCGGGCGGTTATCGTAATTGATGAAACGGGAAAGATAAAATATCATCAAATCCAATCACTTGGAATATTTCGACCAAGCGATAAAGAAGTGATCGATGCGATTCTCGACGCGAAAGCGTGAACGCAAAAGATCAGTTTTTGACGGATGAATTTTAATAGCGAGGAATTATGGCAATTTTTTCAAAAGACAAATTTAGTTGTGAAAGATGCGGAGACAAAACGGAACCGCTTGGCTATTCGCCGATCCCCACGGAATTGGGGGAGAGGATAGGTTCTGCGACATGCGCAAATTGTTGGCAAGAATGGCTGAAAAAGCAAAATCAGTTGATAAATCATTTCGGTTTAGACGTTTCGCTTCCCGATACGCATGAGTATCTATTTGATCAAATGAAGCTTTTCTTTTTCAACGAAGGAGAAGAAGATGCGGGGATCGATACTTCAAAAGAAGGTTCTGTTTCATGGTAGTTTTTCGTCAATCAGGTTTGGAGAATTTATAGCTCTTTGGAATAAAAGGGAAGGTGCTGCTCATTGTCAGATAGATCGAAATAAACTGTATTTATTTTAAACACTATGCTTACCAAGAAATTGAGAAAATCTATCTGTGCTTTATTGTTGTGCTGTGCAATCAGTATTCTCGCATCAGCACCGCTTTTTGCATTTCAAATGGATCTACAAAACGATAGAAATCCGGATCAACGGCAGAATGTTCGTGCCCCGGAATTGAAGGGTGATGTCGGCTGGCTGAACACAGAAAAGCCGCTTTCAATGGCTAACTTAAAAGGGAAGATCGTTCTCCTCGATTTTTGGACTTACGGTTGTGTAAACTGCATCCACATCATTCCCGATCTAAAAAAACTAGAAGAGAAATATGCCGATCAACTTGTAGTAATTGGCGTTCATTCCGCTAAATTTGAAAACGAAAAAAACACCGACAACATACGCCAGATAATTTTGCGATACGGTATCGAACACCCGGTAGTAAATGACGCAAACTTTAAGATTTGGGACTCTTACGCTGTCAGGGCGTGGCCGACTCAGGTTTTGATCGATCCGCAGGGCTACGTAGTCAAGACTGTAAGTGGCGAAGGGAATTATGAAACGCTTGATAGATCAATAGGCGATATGATTTCCACGTTTCGTAAGAATGGGAGGCTCGATGAAACGCCTCTAAAGTTTGCGCTCGAACGTGCGAAGATCGGCGATTTGCCACTTGCGTTTCCGGGTAAGGTTTTGGCAGACGCCAAATCAAAACGTCTATTTATTGCGGATTCAAATCACAATCGTATCGTCGTGACGGATTTCGAAGGAAAATTGGTTGACACGATCGGAAGCGGTGAAGCGACACAAAAAGATGGCGATTATATGGAAGCGGGATTTAACAGCCCGCAAGGAATGGCGCTTGATGGAGACGATCTCTATGTCGCTGACACAGAAAACCATCTTATTAGGCGAATAAATTTGCAGGCCAAACTGGTTGAGACCATTGGCGGGACCGGAACTCTCGAAGGCTTTAATGGTTTTGGCGGAAAACCGCTTGAAACCGCGCTTCGTTCACCGTGGGATCTATCGCTTGTCGGCAAAGAATTGTATATTGCGATGGCCGGCTCGCATCAGATTTGGCGAATGGATTTGGAGAGAAACTACATTGAGCCTTACGCGGGAAGCCGTTGGGAGGCGAGAACCGATGGCAACATCAAAGATGCGGCTTTTGCGCAACCCTCGGGGATAGTATCCGATGGAAAAAACCTTTTCGTTGCCGACAGCGAATCAAATATTATTCGGGAAATTGATCTTCAAAAGAAAACGGTTGAAACACTCGTCGGCGGTGATCTTTTTTCTTTCGGGGATCGGGACGGAAGAGGCGACAACGTGCGCTTACAGCATCCATTGGGGGTCGAGCTCTTTAATGGAAAGGTTTTTCTTGCTGATACTTACAACCACAAGATCAAAACTCTTGATCCGGAAAAACGCACTGTCGAGACCTTTATTGGCACGGGTAAATCCGGACAAATTGATGGCACACGCGCATCTTTTTACGAACCCGGGGGCATCAGTGTCGCGGACGATCAGCTCTTTGTTGCAGACACGAATAATCACGCCGTGAGAATTGTAAATCTCAAAACCCGTGATGTCACTACTTTAAAGATAATAGGATTGACGCCTCCGAAGGAACTTCAGGCCGATTCTGTTTCACCCAACTTAAAAGAGATCGATGTAGCGGCACGTAAAATTCCTGTCGGTAAAAATACCTTGCTTTTTGATGTCGAATTACCCGATGGCTTTCATTTAAATCTCAGCGCACCGCAAAGATTTGAAGTTTCATTTGGTAACGAAGATATTACATTCGAGAAGCCTCAAACGAAGTTTTCAAAACTTCCGATCATCGTTCCGTTTCAAACGAAAAAGACGGGAAAAGCCATTGTGAAATCGACGATGAGAATCTATTATTGTCGTGAGGACAACACAGGGGTTTGCTACATCAAAACATTTGTATGGAAAATGCCCGTCGAATTCGTGTCCGCCGGTGGAGATTCAAAAACTGTTGAACTGAGAACAAAAGTGGAATAAGCGGCAAAATCTAAACCTTCCTAGAATATATGTACCGACGCGAAGCACTTAAAGGAGTAGCTCTTCTACCTCTAATAGCCCATTCGGTGTTAAGCAAATCTACATTTTCAAATTCCCGCGTGAGGAATGAAATCATAAAACCACCACGACTCAAGACAGGAGATACGATCGGCATAATCGCGCCTTCGAGCGGAGTATCCGAAGCTACCTTTGAAAAGGGTTTGGCGCATTTAGCTGACCTCGGCTTTAAGACTAAGATAGGACGATATGCCCGCGAACGAAATGGCTTTCTAGCAGGTTCTGATCAAGAGAGGCTTCGTGATCTCCATTGGGCATTTCAGGATTCCGAAGTAAATGGCGTGTGGTGTATGCGAGGCGGTTACGGCGCATCGCGAATTTTGCCGCAAATTGATTTCGGTTTGATAAAACGAAATCCAAAGGTTTTTATAGGTTATTCCGACATCACAGCGTTGCATCTCGCGATATTCAAAAAAACCGGATTAGTTACATTCCATGGGCCGGTTGGAGCTTCAGATTTTACCGATTACACAAGAACACACGCATTAAATACCGTAATGAAGGTAAGCTCCCCTTATAAAATCGATTTACCGGCGCCGCCCGAAGGTGCCGATCCTGCCCTCTACAAAACTATAGTGATCAATGGGGGAAAATGCCGCGGTCGGCTGATTGGTGGAAATCTCAGCCTGATCGCCGCGCTAAATGGTACTGCTTTTGGGTTAAGAGACGTTAAAGGTAAAATTCTTTTTCTTGAAGATGTAAGCGAGGCGCCTTACCGTGTCGATCGTATGCTGACTCAGATGCTTCAGTCGGTCGATATGCGCCTCATTTCCGGAATCGCACTTGGTGTTTTCACAAGAACCGAAGATAAGGATGACAGCCCCTCGCAATCGATGATCGATGTATTTCGTGACCGCCTGGGTGGATTAGGAGTTCCTGTGATTTACGGTCTGTCGTTTGGACATATTCGTGATCAGTTTACTTTGCCAATTGGCGTCGAGGCCGAGTTGGATACGTTGAAATCTACTTTGACCCTTTTGGAAGCCGCCGTGATCTAGTATGGTAGCGACGCGACATTGAATAATCTGTAAATGGTTTTTTAAGCTTATCTCAGATTGTATTGATATTATTCACCTATCAAAAACGAAAATTATCGGCATCTTCGGGAGCGGCGAAGCGACACAAAAAGATGGCGATTATATGGAAGCGGGATTTAACAGCCCGCAAGGAATGGCACTTGATGGAGACGATCTCTATGTCGCTGACACAGAAAACCATCTTATTAGGCGAATAAAATTGCAGGCCAAACTGGTTGAGACTATTGGCCGGACCGGAACTCTCGAAGGCTTTAATGGTTTTGGCGGAAAGCCGCTCGAAACGGCAATGCGTTCTCCATGGGACCTTTCTCTTGTTGGGAATGATCTCTATATCGCCATGGCGGGCTCGCCCCAAATATGGCGTCTGCAGCTTGAGAAGAATAATCTTGAGCCGTATGCGGGGACGCGCTGGGAAGCCCGAACCGATGGAAAGATAAAGAAAGCGGCATTTGCCCAACCCTCGGGGATCGTTTCGGATGGTAAAAAGCTCTGGGTGGCGGACAGCGAATCAAATATTATTCGGGAGATCGATTTCGAAAAAGAAACCGTTGATACACTCGTCGGGGGAGATCTCTTTTCATTCGGCGATATAGACGGGCGTGGAGATAGGGTTCGGCTCCAACATCCGTTGGGAGTTGCGCTATACGCCGGAAAGGTACTGATCGCAGACACTTGCAACGATAAAATAAAAGGGTCTAGGGAAGTTTAGCTAGTAAAAAGGGGTACTAAACTTCTGATATGGTAATGTCCGCAAAGAAATCGTTCCAGATCTCAAAAAAAACTACAACGCATTACACTCGATTATGGCATTCATTCAGACGGTTTTTGCGCTCTTAACGAGCTCTATGTCTTCGCTTATCAAAAACACTAAGGTATCAGCGATCCCAACGGTGATTTCGGTTAGCTCCGCTCGAATATTAAATGGTATTTAAACCTTCCAATCGGAGACTCCATAAATTCTACAAAGTTTCAAAGAAAACTTTCTTGGCTATTTCAAACGCTCGTCAAAGGTAAAAACTTGAGAATCACTTAATTTTATTTTTGCAAAATCAGGATGATCGACATTTATGAGATAATTGTTTTCAATTGGCAAAATTGAAGTCGGAACTTTTAATACGGCAGAAGCATTACTTCTTGCCCAATCGTCTCCAATTCTTTGAATTTGCAATGGTGGTGGCGAATCGCTCCAATTTTTCGGAAGTTTGGTAAATTCCTCAATCGGTAGAACTAAATTCTCCTCAAATTCAACTACTGCAAATGAATACGCAAGCAATAAATGTTCGCTATTTAGATGGACTAACATTTCTAATGATGTGAGCGACAGGCTTTTTGCTGTGTATAGTAGGCGTGTTCCGGGTGAGTTCCAACGGCCGCCGTAACGGAATGCCCCCTCGCCGTCAAACCACGTGGCGGAATACTTAGTTTTGAATATCCGGTACGTCTTTATCACGGATTACGTAAAAACACCGTGTTCTAATCTTCCGATTAAGTTCTCAACCTCTCTTGTTCCGGTTTCTGTGGAAGAAACTTCTAAAGGGGATCTACCCGCCAAAGCACGGTTTGGACTTGTGAACCAATTTCGGGCAGCTTCTTTGTTTCCTTCAAATAATTCAAATGTTTGAGCTAACAGACGATAAACCGATACTAGTCGGTCAGATTCTTCACTTGTAAATTTTTTGCTTTCTTTTCGACGGGTTAAAGTTCTTTGTTTGATACCGACAGCAACACGTAAATTGTCCGAAGAAATCCCGGTGTTTTTGCTCAATCTAACAAAAGTGTTAAAGGGCAATCCTTTTTCAATTATCTCAATGAGTTCAATATTGTTGGGAACATTAACTCCTAGAATTTTCCGCATTGAAAATCCGTCTTCGAGGCTTCCACTTTGATCTCCAGCTTTTGCTAAAACCTCAGTTGAAGCAAAAGCAATTTCCTTTTCTGTATTTACTGACATAATTTTATCACCTCAAGATACCCGCTATGAGAACGCCATCTGGCTATAAAGTATACGCCATATTACCTGCGAAGTAAATTTATTCTGATATTTTGCTGAAACTCAATAGTATCTTCAAATAGAATGGCTCGAAGTCTTATCTATGATAATTGAAAGAATCCTTTGTTTTTACAGTATTTTCCGTGGTTTTGTAGATCTGAAAAGTCTCTTCTCTCTGAGGCAAACTCGAGGATCTTGGAATACTTTCTTCTTGTACATTTCCACCGTGGCCAATTTTCGTAAATCCGCTATTAATCTGAACTTTAGTTTCAATCATAAGCTTTTCGTTGGCCGAGAATTTTTGGAAGTCGGTAATCGTAATTTTGTTTTGGACAGCTTTTTTTGGCCATAACTGCTAAGAAGACTTTTTATGCAGCCACCTCATAGAACCGCTTAAGACCTATTTCCGCACGGTCATTCTGGTAAAAACCCCGTTTGCTAAGATAAAATTGTAAACTTGCCAGACTATTGGTTAGGATCGGAGAAATGTATTCGTTAAATTCAGCATCACTTATCAATCTTTTGGGATTCGCGGTTGGGCTTGCGCTCTATTCGCTCCTGCTCGTGATGGTGATGCAGCATCGACGCAATGATTCAAAGATCGATCGTTTGCTGCTGCTGACGGGTACTTTGGGAATTTTTTGGAATGCCGGCGAACTTTTTGCGGTTATCTGGCGTGACTTCGCTCAGAATCCGATCTCGCCTTTTCTGGTTGCGGTTTCATATTCGGCGCTCGGGTTTCTGCCGTCGGTGGTTGTAAATTCTGCCGAGAACGAAAATAAGAATTCGCGCCTTTTGACGATCACGGCATACGGATTGAGCGCATTTGCGGCGTTTCTTCATTTTCAAAGCGCGTTTACATATGGCGTAGTTCCTTCAAATCTTGCGTTGAAATTGCTGACCTTCGGGTCCGTAGCGCTCGTTGCCGGCCTTCTTTTTTTTAACTACAGGCAAAAACTTGAAAATAAAACCGTTTGGATCGCAGCGCTTTTGATCTTCGCAGCGTCGGCACTCCATTTGAGTTCGAAAACTGAAGATTCGAATTGGTTTATTGAGCTAATTGCCCATCAATCTTCGCTGCCGCTCGTGCTCGCCATCCTCATTCAGGATTACAGATTTGCGTTTGCCGATCTTTTTCTAAAGCGTGCGTTATCACTTCTTTTACTGGCTGTGACGGCATTCTCACTTTACGTTTTTGTAGCCCAGCCGCTGGGATATCTCCATTCTTCGCACCAGGAAAACGATGCGCTGGCAACGGGAGTTTTGCTCGTTTTATGGATCGCGACCGCCCTGATGTATCCGGGATTACATAAGTTCTCGGTTTGGTTTGTAGATAAAATTCTTCTTAAGCGGATCAATTATGAGAATTTACAAAAAGATATATCCCGCCGGATCGAGCAGATAGAATCGCCTGATGGCGTACTTGATGAAGTTTCAAACGATCTTGGAAATGCCTTGACCGCTAAAAACTTTTCGTGGACGGAAGTTTATGAAAATGGCCCGGAGATCACATTACCGTCTGTGGAATTATCGGGCGAAAAGTCGCAAGTATTTATCCCAACGCACGAATCACCATTTTATAAGATCCATTTACAAAACTTCGTCGGCGGACGAAGGTTGCTCTCTGAAGAAGTAGAAATGCTTGAGTCGGTTTCGCTTCTGACCGCGAGAAAAATTGATGCGCTTCGAATAGTACATGAGCGCTGCGAACAGGAAATTCGTGAGCAGGAATATACGAAATTGACTACCGAAGCGCAGTTGACCGCTTTGCGTTCGCAAGTAAATCCGCACTTTCTTTTTAACGCGCTTACGACGATCGGCTATTTGATCCAAACCGCGCCGGATACGGCATTTCAAACGCTGATGAAATTGACCCAACTATTGCGAAGCGTTTTGAATTCAAACAGCGAATTTTGCACATTGGGTGAAGAATTAAAGCTGATCGAAAATTATCTTGATATTGAGAAGGCGCGGTTTGAAGAGCGTTTGACGGTCGAGATCGATGTTCCGAAAGATCTCGGATCGCTGCGGGTTCCTTCCTTGATCTTGCAGCCGCTTGTTGAAAATGCCGTAAAACACGGGATCTCGGAAAATAAAAATGGCGGAACGGTGAGAATAACAGCAAAAATTGAAAATACCGGAAACGAAGTTTCGCTCAAGCTCGAAGTACACGATTCGGGCGCTGGAAGATCAGAGAAAGATTTTGCGACATCAAATGGGATCGGTTTGGAGAATATAAAAGGGCGCCTTAAATCCTATTACGGAAATAGCGCGAAACTAAGTTTTGAAAAGGACGTTTTCAACGGTAGCTCTGCCCGGGTAGAGCTACCCGTCGTAACCAAGGCGACGCGCCAGCAATGAGTGCGAAGCACGAAAATTGCTGATGAGAGCTCAAGACGGACAGTGGTTTTTCGAACGTGGTTGCGTTCGTTGCAGGCGGAGGCGTCTGCGTTCGGGCGGAATGGAGCTTCCTGCAAATGGATGCTCGATTCTTCGGTCGTTATTAAACTAAATGAATAAACTTCGGATAATTATTGCTGATGATGAACGCCCCGCGCGGAATTTTCTTCGGGATATTCTGATGAGTTTTGAAGACGCCCTAATCGTAGGCGAAGCGGAAAACGGCGCTGAGGCAATCGAATTAATAAAAACTCAAAAACCCGATATGGTACTAATTGATCTGCAGATGCCGGAGGTCACGGGGATCGAGGTTGTTAAGCTTTTGCCAAAGAATCAGATGCCGCTTGTCGCGTTTATCACCGCGTATGATAAATATGCGATCCAGGCGTTTGAGGTAAATGCGGTCGATTATTTGCTCAAACCCATTGAAAAACAGCGTCTGCGGGAAACTTTGGATCGAGCGCATGAACGTCTTGAAAAAAACCATTTTCGCGATGTCGAAACAAAAAGGGTACGAAAAGCGGCAGAAGTTTACGAAGAAAGCAAACGCGAGTTCATCGAAAGAATTCCGGTGAAAAAGGACGACGAAATTCTGCTGATCCCCGTTGAACAGATCGCGTCGATCATTGCTGAAGGCGAATTACTTCATATTACGACCGCCAAGAATGAAAAGTACGTGATCAATTTTCGCCTGAAAGATATTGAAGTTCGCCTTGAGCCGTCGAAATTTATCCGGCTTTCCCGCGGTGCGCTCGCAAATGTTTCCATGTTTGAAAAAGTTTCGCCGATGCCGGGCGGGACGTATCAAATTTCATTAAAAAACGGTCAGGAAATATCTTCGAGCCGGCTTCAATCGCGAGTCCTTCGCGAACGCCTCTTAAAACTCTAACCTCAATATATCGAGCAGATCTTCTATCAAGTGGAAAACTTTCATTGTGGAAATTTAACCGCGCATTGTCTTAAAGAGCCATTCGTTAAAAAGCAGTTCTCTGATCCCGGATAATTAGATATTCTTCGCTTTTTAGTAAATTCCAAAAAACTTCAGAACAGCCAAAAAACTTCAGAACAGCAAGGATACGATGAATACATTTTATAAAACAATTATGATATGCGCAGTGATCTTTGCCGCGTTTACGGTGGGAAAAGCGCAGCAAGGAACTTTGAGTGGAACGATCAAAAGCCAGATCAATGGCGAATTGATTCCTGGGGTTTCGGTTGAAATAAAGAAACTTAATCTAAGCACGGAAACAAATGAAGACGGAAAGTACGAGTTTACCGGAATCCCGGACGGCACATATACGGTCGTTACACATTCAGACGGTTTTGCTGACAAAGCTCAATCGGTGACGGTTTCGGGTGGGGCGGCAACGCTTAATTTTTTGGTCAGCATCAGAGCCTTGAGTGCGGAAGTTACGGTTACCGCGACGGGTGAAGGAGAATCGGTGTATGAATCTTTTTCATCGGTAAATTCAGTTGGTTCGACAAGTATCGCGAAGAATGCAAGCATCGGAATCGGCGATGTTCTGGAAAATGAAGCGGGAGTCAGTAATCGTTCGTTAGGCAGTTCAGGAACTTCGAGTCCTTCGATTCGCGGTTTTGAAGGCGACCGTGTATTGGTTTTGCAGAACGGCATTAGACTCGGTTCAGTTGCTTCGACTTCGGGCGACCACGGTGAACCGATTTCGCCCTTTAATCTGGAAAGACTCGAAGTTATCAAAGGTCCCGCAACCTTGCTTTACGGAAGCAACGCCATCGGCGGAGTCGTCAATGCCGTATCCAATGATGAAAACAAGGCCCACGAAGGCTTTCGCGGATATTTTACGGGTTTCGGCGGAACGGTTGACCGGCAAGGCGGGACAGCGGGCGGAGTCGAATACGGCTACAAGAAAAACCTCTTTAACTTCGATACGAATTTTAGCCGCGGAGGTGATTTTAAGACTCCGCTGGGCAGAATCCCGAACTCGGCGGGACGCTCTTTCGGCGGTTCGGGCAGCTACGGATATTTTACCGATAAAGCATTTTTCCGCACAACTTTAACGCTTGACCGCCGCCGCTACGGAATTCCTTACGCACCGCTTTTTGAATCGGGTGAACTCTTGAGCGCTATCAACGGCGGAATTGATTGCAGCGAAGAAGATTCGGGGTGTCAATTTAATATTGATGAACTAAAGAGAATTTTTGCCGATCAACTGCCGCCGATTCCCGACGAGCAAATAGATATAAAAATGAAGCGGAATAATTATCGTTTTGTCGGCGGATTTCGTGATCTGAGTTCCGCGATTACGGACGGAACTTTTTCGATAGATTTTACGGATTATCAGCACGAAGAAATCGAAGCCGAAGACGGTGATGAAGAAGTTACGACAACTTTTACCAATGATGTTTTTTCATATCGCGGCGTTTTCAGACAAAGAAATTACAAAAATCTTTCGGGACAATTCGGTTTTGATGGTTACAAGCGTTCATTTTTAACCGTCGGTGCGGAATCGCTGGTTGAAGGCAGGGTTCGCCAAAATAATTTTGCAGCGTTTGCTTTGCAGGAATTGAGTTTTGAAAAAGTCGCGCTGCAATTCGGCGGAAGAGTTGAAACAAATCGCTACAAACCCGTCAACACGGCTTTGCCCGAATTGGATTTTACGGGTTTTTCCGGTTCGGTCGGGGCAAGATTTGAAGTGTGGAAAGGCGGAGCGTTTATCGGGAGTTTTTCAAGTTCATATCGTTCTCCCGCGTTGGAAGAACTTTATAATTTCGGACCGCACATCGGCACGGTTACATTTGAAGTCGGCGACACGACTTTGGAAAGAGAACGCTCAAACGGTTTGGAATTCAGTTTCAGACAAAATTCGCGGCGTGTGCGTTTTAACGGAAGCGTGTTTTACAACGACATCAATAATTTCGTTTTTCAATCACCGTTTGATGAAGACGGCGACGGAAATATAGATGTTGATGACGGTTTACCGATTGCTTTATTTACACAGGGCGATGCCCGCTATGTCGGTGCGGACGCTTCGCTCGAAGTTGACGCAAACGATTATCTCGGATTCTTTTTTAAAGGTGATATAGTTGATGCCGAACTCAAAGATTTGGGATTTTCACCGCCGCGAATCACGCCCGCCCGTGTGAGAGTCGGCATAGATTTTCGCTACAAAGGTTTGAACCTGCGACCCGAAGGTCTTTTTGTGTCGGCAAGAGATTCGGATACTTTCCCGCTCGAAACCGCGACTGCTGGTTACGGTTTGTTCAACATCAACGGTTCTTATGCCTTCGGTTTAAACCGCTCGGCACATATCATAACTTTTGGCGTGCAGAATCTAACCGACAAACTTTACCGCAATCACGTTAATTTTCTAAAAGATATAGTTCCCGAAAGAGGCCGCGGTTTTAAGGCTTCGTATACGGTTAGACTGCTTTGATGGGTATAATTGTCGTTTGGATCGATCCGAGCTTATCTTCAGGGGAAAAAAAAGGACGAGCGAATTCCCCTCCCTTATGCTACCTCGGCTAACGGTGTTGAATTGCAATTCCAAATCGAAATCGTCTTTTAACCTAATTGGCAAAATGGATTAGCGGGATCGACGGCAGGTGGCGGGTTGTTGCGCTTCTAACTGATACTCTAAGATCTGCAGAATCGACCCTGCTCTTATCATAAGGGGAAATCGCAAATATTCGTGTTTACAGCCTTGGCAACCGGCAGCGTTTTTAAGAGTCAAATAGGCGTCCAGGTTTTCGCAAAGACACTATCTGACCACTGACTACCCACCACTGACCACGAGATCTAGTTTCTCAATTGATCTACGCCGGATTTGTAACGAATAGTTCGGGATTTAACTATTGCGTATCGTTGCGCCGAATCTATTAAAGAGGCGGCAAAATACTATCATTTAGGTCTGAAAACGGGGTCCATACTAACGAAAGCAATGTGATAAGGCGTAAGCATGTTGGAGTCGCAGTTGACCTTGCAAAAAATCTTTCGGACGATTTCAAAGATGGTGATATCATCGTTTCTCGCACGGGTAAAGATCTTGTCGCCGGTTCAGGAATTAGGATTAAAGAGCAAACGGAAACGTCTTTTACCGAAATTGATGGAAGGTGGAAATCGTTTGCCGTAACGAACTAAGCTGAGAAATCCGTGCAAACTTAAAATAGCAAGTTAAAAAATAAATGAGCCCAATCGCAATCGTTTTGATATTGCTCTTCGTCGCGCTTGTTTTATTTGCGACCGAGAAAATTCCCGTCGATGTAGTCGGGTTAATACTCATCATCTGTTTGGTATTATTCGGCATTTTGAAAGTTGACCAAGCCGTTGCCGGTTTCGGCGACAGCATCATTATTACCATTGGCGGCTTGTTTGTTTTGACGGGTGGTTTGGTCAAAACCGGACTAATTGATCTGATCGGGCGCAAACTTTTCCGAATTGCCGGAGACAATGAATTTTTGCTTGTGTTTTTGATAATGATGGTCGGAACTATCGCTTCGACATTTATGAACAACACAACGGCGGCAGCGATGTTAATTCCTTTTGTGTTGGGATTGGCGGAAAGAGCGAGAATTTCGCCTTCAAAGCTTCTGATGCCACTTGCCTTTGGCACGATTATGGGTGGAAGTTGTCTTTTAATCGGAACTTCAACAAATCTTGCGGTCAGCGGTTCTTTAAGTCGCTATAATATGGAACCGTTCTCGATGTTTGAATTAACTCCGGTTGGAGTGGTTGTAGCACTTCTGGGCATTATTTATATGATGTTTATTGGAAGAAAACTTCTGCCGGATTATGGCGGAAGTGGATCTGTAACGGATAAGTATCAGATTCGAGAATATATTTCAGAAGTGCTTGTTTTGCCGGAATCTCACCTAATCGGAAAATCTTTGGCAGAATCAAATATAAACCTCGAATTGGAATTAAATGTAATTGGAATAATTAGAAAAGGCGAAAAGATTATTTCCCCGGGTTCTGATGAAGTTCTTTACGCTGGTGATCTGTTGATTGTAGAAGGACAGCTGGAGAAAATTCTCCATATTAAATCCGAATTTGGTCTGGAGATAAAGCCTGACTTCAAATTTAGTGAGAAAGAATTGCAAGATGAAAATCATGAAATATTTGAAGTCTTGGTGATGAAGGATTCAAAACTTATCGGGCAAACTCTGACAACGCTAAATTTCAGACAAGTGTATGATTTAACGGTATTGGCGATAAATCGTCACGGTGAAAAGTTCATTGAGAAAATGAGCGATGAAATGCTCAAATTCGGTGATGTGCTACTTGTTCAAGGAGATATTCGCAAGATCGAACCGTTTGTTGTTGAGCGTGAGATTCTTCTCTTGGAAGATGTGTCGGCAAGTGCGGCGAGAACTGCAAAACGTAAATGGGCAATTTCGGCTTTTGTATTATTTTTAGGACTTTCCTTGTCAAAAATCGTTACAGGAATTGAAATTCCTTTAGCAATCGCTGTTTTGGTGGGAGTTTTACTTTTACTGGCGACAAAAACCGTACGTTATTCCGAGCTATATTCCCTTATCGATTTCCGTCTGCTTGTTTTGATTGCATGTATGATGAGTTTTGGAGCGGCAATGGAAACGTCAGGAACAGATGTTTATCTTGCAGATTTAATTGTAAATTATTTTAGCGATTATGGAACGATTGCCGTTCTGGCCGGATTTTTTATTCTGACCGTAATTCTAACCCAACCAATGTCGAATCAAGCGGCCGCGCTCGTTGTTTTGCCGGTTGCAATAAAAACCGCGCTCTTGCTCGAAGTAAATCCGCGAACCTTTGCAGTTGCAATAACATATGCCGCTTCATTCTCGTTTATGACTCCGCTTGAACCCGCATGTATTTTGGTTTACACTCCCGGGCGTTACAAATTCATGGACTTCGTAAAGATCGGTACGATCCTGACGATCCTAGTCTTCATAGTCTCGATAATTCTGGTTCCAATATTTTGGAAACTGTAACAGTGAATTATGCGAAGCACCCGAACTCGGTCTAGACTTTTCCAATTTAAAGTGCTAGAAATGAACTTAAGCACTTTCCCGTAACAAAGATTTAACATCCCAAGAACTAGAAAATTATGAGGTTTGCGGCGGCACAGAGAGCTAGGCTTTCCGAACGGATTTCAACTGTAGTTGGTTCTGAAACTCCGCTCAGAGATCTTGCCAGCAACTTTTCGAAAGTTGCAAAAACTGCGATAAACGAGGCAAACTCGCTCGTCGTCGAAGAAGTAGAAATTTACTTAAAACGGCTTCCTGAAAAACTCGACGGGCTTCGAATCGTGCACCTTTCAGATATTCACCACAGTCCGTTTACGGATCTCAGACATATTGAAAATGCCGTTGAAATATCGAATGGACTAAGGCCGGATATGTTTATCCTGACCGGCGACTATGTCTCGCACGATTCCAAATTTATCGCGCCTATGGCTGAGGTTTTGGGAGATTTAGAATCGGAATTCGGAACCTTTGCGTGTTTGGGGAATCACGATCACTGGACAGATGCAGATCTTGTGACTCATCTGATGCGCGGCGAGGGAATAAACGTTTTGGTAAATGATGGATTCCGTTTTACAGCGCGCGGTGCGTCTTTTTGGCTGTGCGGAGTCGACGATCATATGGCGGGAAAGACCGACATTCCAGCCGCCTTGCACGGCTCATTTGAAGACGAAATGAAACTGCTTTTGGCACATAACCCTGTGATAATTAGACAGGCGGTTCGAAACCGCATCGACGTGATGTTCAGCGGCCACACACACGGCGGACAGGTAAAAATCCGGGATAAAGAAAAAAGGGTTTTAGCAAACCGACGTTTATCGAGCGGGCTTTCCAAGCGTAAAGATACTCAGATTTACATCACCCGCGGAATCGGCACGGTGGTACTTCCCGTTCGTTATCAATGCCCACCGGAGATATCTTTGATCGAATTGAAATCAGTAAGAAATTAAAGATTACGAAATCAGAATTACTCAATTTTGTATCGGATCACCAGGATCCGGAAAACTGCAACCTCCGATAGAAATTTAAATAGAACCCATATTTTTCGAAGAATACACAAAAAAGTCTCAAAGTTAATCGCGAAACTTTGAGACTTTTTCTTTATACGGTAAGATTTCGTATCTGAAAAATATGTCCTCAAAAGTTGTGACCATTCCAAACTTGCTAACGTTTTTGCGGATGGCACTTATTCCCGTATTTGCAAGCCTCTTATTTTACGGCTACAGCGAATGGTCGTTGTTTGTTTTTTTTATAGCTGGGATTTCCGATGGGATCGACGGTTTTATAGCCCGGCGCTTTGATCAGCATTCCGAGCTCGGTACAATTCTTGACCCGATTGCCGACAAGCTTCTGATGACAACCGCGTTCATCATTCTGACGCTTCCTCATCTTTTCCCGCCGGTGCGCCATTTGCCCGTTCCATTTTGGGTTACAGCCTCGGTAATTGGAAGGGATGTGTTAATCATTTCGGTAGCGGCTGCGATCAATGTTATTACGGGATTCCGTGACTTTAAACCTTCCTTGCTTGGAAAACTGAGTACATTGGTTCAGGTCATTGCCGTTGTTTTAATACTTTCAGCCGCCGTTTTCCCTTCAACGGATGGCTTTTATCTTCCGGTTGTTTACGTCGTTATTGTTGCACTCGCTTTCCTTTCAGGATTTCACTACATCTTCTTCGTTGCAAAATTGATGAAGGAAGAATCTGAATAAACTAAAAAGATTATTCAAACTTAGCTCGTTTTCTTGTTAGGGTCCGTTTCGTGGAGTTTTTCAAGCATTTTGATCAATTCATCAAAATCAAGCGGTTTCGCCATGTGTTTCTGGAACCCGAGCTTTAAGGCCTTTTCCCTATCGGTCAAAGATGCATAGGCGGTTAATGCGATGGCGGGGATTGTCTGGTTTTTCTCAAATTTTCGATTAATTCGTATCCATCCGATTCGGGCATTCCGATGTCGCTGATCAAAATTTCAAAATCCTTTTCAGCCAGTAGATCTAAAGCTTTGGCGGCGGAATCTGTAATTTCAACCTTCGCCTTGTGCTGTTCTAAAAGAATTTGAAGCGGAATTAGTACGTCGATATCGTCGATTCCGCGGTTTTAAGCGAAGATACGAGATTGCTCTGAGTTGGTTTATACGAATGAGCTCATATAAACTTGACAACGATACACTCAAATCTTATAATTTCCGAAGGCTCAAGTTAAGGATTGGAAAATATTATAGTTAGACAGAGAAGTAATAATCAAAAATTGGAGACATTTTAGATGAGTAAAATAATAGGAATTGATTTAGGAACGACAAATTCGGTTGTCGCGGTAATGGAAGGCGGTGAACCCGAAGTCATAACGAATTCGGAAGGTGGTCGAACAACTCCTTCAGTTGTCGCATTTACCAAAGATGGCAACCGACTTGTTGGACAAGTTGCAAAGCGCCAGGCGGTTACAAATCCTGAAAACACGCTTTATTCGATAAAGCGTTTTATGGGAAGAAAGTATGACGAGGTAAAAGAAGAGATTTCGCAAGTGCCTTACAACGTCATCAAGGCTTCGAACGGTGACGTTCGTGTAAAGGTGGATGACAAAGAATATTCGCCGCCTGAAATTGCAGCGATGGTTTTGCAAAAACTCAAGCAATCGGCAGAAGATTATCTTGGGCAAACTGTTGATAAAGCGGTGATTACGGTGCCGGCTTACTTTAATGATGCGCAGCGGCAAGCTACTAAGGACGCGGGTAAGATCGCTGGGCTTGAAGTTATGCGAATTGTTAACGAACCGACCGCAGCGGCGCTCGCTTACGGCTTGGACAAAAAAAGCGATGAGACGATCGCTGTATTCGACTTTGGAGGCGGAACATTTGATATTTCGGTGCTCGAAGTTGGCGAAGGCGTTGTTGAAGTGAAATCTACCAACGGCGATACGCATCTTGGCGGTGATGATGTTGACGATAAATTGATCGATTGGATCATTGAAGAGTTCAAAAAGGATCAGGGAATTGATTTAACCACTGATAAGATGGCATTGCAGCGTCTGAAAGAATCTGCTGAAAAAGCAAAGATCGAACTTTCAACTGCTATGGAAACCGAGATCAACCTACCGTTTATAACGGCGGATCAATCCGGTCCAAAACATTTGGTTATGAAATTGACCCGCTCAAAATTCGAGCAGCTGGTTGAACCGATTTTGTCGCGTTTGATGCCTCCGGTCGAAAAAGCTATTGAAGATGCGGGCCTAAAACCCGGCGATATTGATGAATTAGTGCTCGTCGGTGGCTCGACACGTATTCCGAAAGTACAGGAAATGGTTAAGGCGTTTTTCGGAAAAGAGCCTAATAAGTCTGTAAATCCGGATGAAGTCGTTGGAGTCGGTGCTGCGGTTCAGGCGGGTGTTCTTTCGGGTGATAAGAAAGACATTCTTTTGCTTGATGTTACACCTTTGACTCTAGGTATCGAAACCCTTGGCGGGGTCTTTACGGAAATGATCTCGCGTAACACGACAATTCCTACGCGGAAATCTGAGATCTTCTCTACCGCTTCGGATAATCAAACGTCGGTCGAGGTTCACGTGCTTCAAGGTGAACGCCCAATGGCTGCTGACAACAAGACGCTTGGAAAATTCCATCTTGTTGGAATTCCGCCTGCGCCGCGAGGTGTTCCTCAGGTTGAGGTCACTTTTGACATTGATGCGAACGGAATTGTTAACGTCTCCGCGAAAGATGTCGGTACTGGTCGCGAGCAAAAGATCACGATTACTTCTTCGTCAGGTTTGTCGAAAGATGAAATCGATAAGATGATGAAGGATGCAGAATCACATTCGGCGGATGACGACGCTAAAAAAGCGGAAATCGAAGCACGAAACCGCTTGGACGGCCTTGTTTACAATGTCGAAAAATCTTTCGAAGAGAGCAAGGATAAACTTGGAGATTCCGAAAGATCCGAAATCGAGGCTGCGATCGCCGATGCGAAAACGGCACTCAAGGACGGCGACACGGATTCAATGAACAGTACGTTTGAGACGCTTCAAACGGCTTCTCATAAGCTTGCGGAAGTGCTTTATTCGCAGCAAGCCGGTGATGCAGCGGACGATTCCGCTGAGCAGGCATCGTCGGCGAGTGCGGGCGGGGGTGATGATACGACCTCTTCCGCTTCGGATGATGATGTGATCGATGCAGAATACGTCGATGCGGAAGAAGCGGCTTCGGACGAAGGCGAGGAAGCTGGGTCTGAAGAAGAGAGTAAATAGATAGTTTTCAGTTTTCGGTAGTCAGCAATCGGTAATTTCGCTGACTGCTGGCTACTGTTTTCTGAATACTAATTTTTAATGGCAAAGAAAAAAGATTATTACAAATCACTTGGTGTTTCGAAAAGTACGAAGGCACCAGAAATAAAAAAAGCCTATCGCAGGCTTGCGAGAAAATATCACCCCGATGTAAACCCCGGGGACCAGTCCGCCGAAGAGAAGTTCAAAGAAATTCAGGAAGCCTACGACGTTCTTTCAGACGAGAAAAAGCGTAAGGTTTTCGATAAGTTTGGCTATTACGACGATAATCTTGACGTCAATTCTCCGTTTGGGGCGGGGGCAAGCACTGGAACGGGCGGCTACGATTTTTCGGGATTCTCGTGGGATCCAAATGCTGCACGCTCGTCTTCACAAACTGCGGAAGACTCGTCCAGTTTTAGAGATATATTTTCCGATTTATTCGGTAGCGGAGGCGTAAGGGTCGAACCGGAAGCGCCTCGTCCGTTACCTAAAAAGGGAGCGGATATCGAAATTCCGCTAGCGTTGAAATTCGAAGAAGCGGTTACCGGTTTAACAACAAATATAACCGTCGATCGCTCGACCCAGTGTTCCCGCTGTAATGGCGCGGGAGATATGGGGGGGCCGGTTGTTACGTGCACCACATGCAATGGTTCTGGTCAGGTAAAGAAACAGGGAGGACGGCTCCAATTTTCACAACCATGTCCCGATTGCGAAGGTACCGGAAGGCGTAGACAGCCCTGTTCTCTTTGTAAAGGCAAGGGCGTGACACCGGTAAAGGAACAAGTCAAGGTACGAATTCCCGCGGGAGTTGATACGGGTTCAAGAGTTCGAATTCCAAAAAAAGGGCATGGTGGCAGATTGGGAGCAGAGCCGGGTGATCTGTTTATTATCACAAATGTAGGCAAACACCCTCATTTTACACGTAAAGGCTATAATATTTACGTTACGGTGCCCATCACTATTTCGGAAGCTGCTTTGGGAGCGAAAATCGAGGTGCCGACCGTTGAAGGAAAAACGAAATTGAGGATTCCGCCAGGAACTCAGTCCGGGCAGAAGATCCGTTTACGTGAGAAGGGAATTCCAAGCGTAAGAAACAAGGAAGTGCGCGGTGATCAGTTTGTCGAAGTGCGGATCACACTGCCGAAGGTTATTAGCGAGGAGACAAAGGAACTTCTACGGCAGTTTGATAAAGTGAACTCTGAAAATCCTCGTCGCGCAATGGGTTTGGAATAAGAGTTTCTAGATGACTAAGAAGGAAAAAACTTACACAATAAGCGTTGTAGCAAAGCTTTATGACATTCATCCGCAGACACTTCGCGGATATGAACGTGAGGGATTGCTTGCGCCGTCACGCTCTGAAGGAAATACCCGAAAGTTTACCGATGAAGATCTCGAGCGGCTAGAAGTTATTTTATCACTCACAAAAGATTTAGGTGTCAATCTTGCTGGCGTAGAGATAATTCTGAACATGCGAGAAAAGATGGATGCAATGCAACATGAGTTTGAACGCTTTTTCGACTATTTAAGAACTCACGCTGATGAAATCTCGAATCAGGTTGGTACATTATCCGGTTCACAGGCACTGATTCCGGTCTCTCGCCGTTTCCGTTTCGAAGAACTTGATGAGATCGAAGAAGAAGATATTGAGTAAGATTTCGAAAGTTTTTCAATTCTTCCCTTTACAACTCACCATATTCTGATACAGAATAAACGTTAACTCACAACCCAAAAAAATTTAATAAAAGGAGTGCGTAATGCTAAACCTACATGGGAAAGCCTCGCTTTTTTCCCTAATCCTCTGTCTCTTTTGTTTTTGTCTCACAACCTCAGCACAAGATCTCGATGATGTCAACATTTCCGGAAAGCTCACTGATTCAAACGGTGATAGCATCGTCGGTGCCACCGTGGAGACAACTTTTTTAGCCACAGGCACCGCTCGAACGGTGGTTACCAATAATGATGGAAGATATCGTTTCATCGAACTTCCGCCAGGAATTTATAAGATAAAAGTATCTGCAGATGGTTTTGGAACTAAGGAAACACGTGAAATCGAAACTATTTCGGCGCAGAATCTAAACCTAAACTTCTCACTTTCGCCCGCGACCGTTACGACGGAGCAAACTATTACGATCTCAGACGAAGATGCGGCGACGATTGACACGACGCGAACAATCGTCGGTGGAACGTTAACCTCAAAAGAAATCGAGGAGCTTCCAAATTCGTCAAATGACGTATTAGATCTCGTCTTTACACTCAGCGGAACTGCTGAGGAACCGCTCTCAATTCGAAATCTGGCGAGCGATGATAGAATTGGCGGCGGCAGCGAAAATGATCGGCCGCGGCAAATTATCGGCGCCGGAAATATTTCGCTGACCGGAAGTGCAGCGTATTCGACGAATATAACGATTGACGGTCTGGATAACAACGACGACCGGGAAGCTGACGCCAGATTCAAACCTCCGATCAGTTCAGTTGCTGAAGTTCAAGTAATAACAAACCAATTTTCAGCCGAATACGGTCGTGCCTCCGGCGGCAGGATCAATATCAGAACCAAAACCGGTGCGAAGAAATTTCGTGGAAGTTTCTCCTTGTTTTTTGAAGACGACAACCTGAATGCGAATACCTATAATAATAATCGCCGGGGGCTTTCACGCCTTCCTTATACGGAGTGGGAACCCGGGTTTTCGTTGAGCGGTTCGGTTCCATTCTGGTATTTCAAAAACCGCACGTTCTTTTTTAGTTCTTACGAGTACCGCGATCGTAATGGTACAACCCAAATTTTTACCGCACTCCCCGTTCAGGAGAATCCTTTGTTTATTTTACCCAAGCCTACGAACCCTGCGACAGCTCGACGGGATCTGCAGGATGGAAATGCTGAAATTGCCTCATATATTAAACAGATTGAAACACCAAACACCCGGCACAGCGTTTTGGGACGTGTCGACCACAATTTTACTGATACGCATAACTTTACATTTAATTATTCACTCGGCAGGCAACAAGGATTTAGTCAATATCGTGAAACAACACGATTTTTAGAAGAAACGCTTCAAGGAAGAATTCGCAATACGGATTCCTTCTATGTAACGGATAATTATGTAGTTAACGCAAATTTTGTCAATCAATTTCGTTTTCAGTATTCTAAACTTCGTCCGGATTTTGTGACGAAAAATCCGCTGGATCCGGTGGTTCTCCTTAGACTTTATGACGAAACAAATCCTGATCTTGAAAATCAAATAAATGGCACCGTTGTCATCGGAAATTCTACCGGAAACTTTTCGAGTTTGAGAAAGGAGAATCGCTTTCAGATTCAGGAAACTGCGAATTTTGTAGCCGGAGATTTTAACTTAAGATTTGGTGTCGATCTTCAAAACATTAAATCGACGATCAACGAACTCCCCGATACTACCGGAACTTTTAATTTCGAATCCGCAGATGGATTTTTGTCCAATCAGTTAATACGTTACCGTCGTAATACCGAAGGAATTTCAACGGTAAACAATACTTACTACGGTTTTTTCGGACAAGCGGATTGGCGCTTTAGGCCGAATATTACTTTGGGTTTTGGGTTGCGTTACGAGCGTGAATCCGTAGTTGCAGATAAAAATAACTTCGGACCGCGACTCGGGATCGCCTATTCACCCGGAAATAACGGAAAGTCGGTGGTTCGTTTTGGGGCGGGAATCTTTTACAACCGGACGCTGCTTAGAACGATCGACGATTTCTTTATCGATCAAACACAGCAGGAATTCGACAGCAATCGTTTGCAGGGAACTTCTGATGAATCCAGATGTTTTACGGATACCGCTTTTGCTTCAACCCGCGACGAATGTAAATTTCTTTTGTACGCCGCAGCACGTTTCCCTACTCCGCTGACGCTCTCGGAGATACGCGCGGTTCCGGGAATAATTGACATCGAAAGAGGCTTTAGCCAGAATATTTTTACACGTCGGCTTGAAGCCAATATTAAAATTCCGGAGAGTTATCAACTAAATGTTGGTTACGAACGCGATCTGGGAAATGCGTTTGCCTTTGAAGTGAACTTTACCTACAACAAAGCAATCAGACTTTGGCGTGAGCGCAACATCAACGCGTTTCAGGTGCCGACTGGATTTTCGAATTTTACCGATTATCTCTTATCGCTTGGCGACATCGAAATTCCGGGCACTTCAAGCGGAACAGATGTATATCGGTTTGAACTTGGTGATGCGAAGGACCCAAATGGTGATGCAAACGCGGCAAATGGAAGTGACTGCAACAGCAGTACACCGCTCTGTGTCGTCAACCTAAACACTCTTAACGGTTCTACGAGTGCGCTTGAGCCAATCGGGATTGCGCGGCGAGTGCTGCTTGCAACATTAGGTAGGCCGCTGGACAACAAAATCGAGCAAATCGAGGAAGTTGGCTCAATGGGGACGAGCGTCTACGAAGGTCTTTCGTTTGAACTTCGCCGGCGTTTTCGCCATTTGGGCGGTGGTTTCAGTTCGTCAATGCGGGTTTCGTATGTGCTCTCACGAACACGCGACGACGGGTTTGTCGATACGAGCTCCGCACAAATGACCGGGGATTTTAATTCCGAGTTTAGCCGAAGTTTAATAGACCGCAGAAACAAGCTGCGGTTTTCCGGAACGTTGGAATTACCCGGTTGGCTCGGAAAACTTCGTATGTCGCCAATATTGCGGATCGAAAGCGGCAGGCCTTTTAACATTTCAATTGGCGGAGACGATAGGAATCTGGACGATGTAAGCAATGACCGGCCAAATTATAGTGGCGATTTGAGTAAGATCGTTTGGCATCATCCAAACGATCCTTTTCCGCAGGATATATTTGATAATTTATCACTCGCGCCGATCGGAAGCCGTGGCGGCAATCTTCCAAGGAATGCCGGAAGCGGTCCATTATTGTTTGACCTTGATCTGAATGTTTCGCGCGAATTTCGGATCGCTGAGCGATTCAGATTCAAACCCCAAATAACCTTTGGCAACATTCTGAACGCGACAGTTTATGACTTCGGAACAAACTTTATAGGGCTGGAAAATGCAGGAAGTCCGGAATTTGAGCAGGGGTTCCTAACCCCTTCGAGAACTCTGAGTCAGAGAAAAATTCAATTAGGAATTCGTGTGAATTTCTAAGGTTCGCAAGCTTCTTGAACCGCCTCCTGTGACTGTTCCGGTTTTAGGTGACTTTTTGTGTTCAAATATGGTAGTTTATTTATGTTAAACAATTTTTACTAACGTCGAAATATGAGTATTTCATTAGAAGAAAAAGATGTTACCTTTTTGGAAGATTCGGTCGAGACTGTGTTGATCGATGCCGATTTGTTTATCAAATACAATTCGCCCGAAAACGCGTTCAAGCTCCTACGGGGCGCGATCGACCGGGATCCGCATTCTATTTCGCTACGTGAAAAGATGAGATCGATAGCAAATTCGCACAGGAATTTAGATGAAGCTACCGAGCAATGTCTTGCTTTAGCGAGTTTGTATATTGGTCGTTCGAATTTCGATCTTGCTTATGACCGTTTGCAGGAAGCAAAATCATTGGACCCGCGGATCTCAATCGCTTCGGGACTTGAAGCGATCAGGGTAGCCCGCATGCCGAGTCAATCGGGCGAGATTTCCGGTAAAGCGAAAAGAGAACGCCCAACTGTAGTCTTGTCCGGCGACATCGAATTGATCAGCATTTTCGACGCCGTTCAGGTTATTGAAAACTCCAGATTAACAGGTTTGCTGATCCTTAAATCCGACATGCAGGTCGCAAGTATCGCATTTAACGGTGGCAAGATCGTAGACGCACAAGCTGAGGGAATGGACAGTATGGCCGCATTTCGTCAGATCATAGAACTCAAGGAAGGAAAGTTTGATTTCGCTAGATCGGAAGAAAAGTTTCCGGAAGTTATTACAGTTGTTAGCAATAAGAACTTCCTCCTAAACGCACTCGCCTCGCTTGAAGGCGAAAAAGCTGAAAAGGAAGGGATTCGCGATCTCCGCGATGAAGAGATCGCACTCTAAGTTCTGCAAAAAATATTAGGCTAAAACGCATCGTTTACAGGGGGTTTTCAGTATCCTTCAATGTGCCGTTTCCGATGCAGCACTTTTTAATAAAATCAACTGCGTCTTGGGGAGAATCGGTGAGGTGCATTAGGCCGAGGTCTGCCGCCAAGATATTTTTTTCCGAAAGCATTGTTGAGGTCAGCCAGGATAGCATTCCTTTCCAATAACTCGAGCCAAACATGACCACCGGAAAATTGCGAATTTTTCTCGTTTGAATCAAAGTAAGTGCTTCGAAAACCTCATCCATCGTTCCATATCCACCCGGAAAAATAATATATGCGTTGCTGTATTTTATGAACATCGTCTTTCGAATCATAAAATACTTGAAACTCAGCTCATGGGTTTGATAGGGGTTTGGTTCCTGCTCAAAAGGAAGTTCAATGTTTACCCCGACCGAAATTCCTCCTGCCTCAAACGCGCCCCGGTTACCCGCTTCCATAATCCCCGGACCACCCCCGGTTATTACTTCAAAACCAGCTTCGGCAAGCAGCTTTCCCGTTTCTCGAGCCGCTTCATAATACTCGGTGCCTTCGGGTGTACGAGCAGAACCAAATATCGATACGCCGCGAGTAATCGTGGCAAGGGCGTCGAAACCGTTTACGCACTCTCCCATAATTCGGAAGACGCGCCATGAATCCGAACTCTTAAATAGATCGTTGGGATCGGGCGAGCGGAGCAATGCCTCATCTTCCGTAAAACGCAATTCGAGAGATCGTTCTTTTTCTCTTGCTTCCGCGACTGTTATAGGTTCGATCTTTGTTTTTTGACGGATATTTTGCTTGTTTTCAACTGACCTGTTTTTATCTGACATATTTTTAATAAGTTTGTTGAGTTTACTGAGTTTGCATAGTCTGCTGAAATTCGTGATTGCCCACGTAGGTTTCTATGACTCAGTCAACTCCGGATAACTCGACAAACTCAGTAACTTCTTAGAGCCCCATGATATTAAACCCGCAATCGACATGAATTGTTTCACCCGTTATTCCCGACGAAAGATCGCTGACCAGGAAAAGAGCGGTATTCCCAACTTCGCGGACTTCGACATTTCGTTTTAATGGTGCTTTCTCCTCGACGAAATGCAGAAATGAGCTCATATTTTTAACCCCGCGTGCAGAAAGTGTGTTGAGAGGTCCGGCGCTGATCGCGTTTACGCGGATGTTGTTTTTGCCAAGATCGTTTGCCAAATATCTGACTGAAGATTCGAGCGCGGATTTCGCTACGCCCATTACATTATAATTTTGCACTACCTTCTCCGCGCCGTAGTAACTCATCGTGACGATGCTTCCGCCCTCTTTCATGAGCGACATGGCGGCGAGCGAAACCTGTGTCAGCGAAAACGCGCTGATTTCAAGAGCGGTCAAAAAAGCTTCGCGCGTTGTTGTCAAAAACTCACCTTCAAGAGCTTCCCGTGGTGCAAACGCAATAGAATGAATAAGAAAATCGAGTTGTCCATACTTTTTATCAATCGCCTCAAACGCTGAATCAACCTCGCTTTGGTTGGTCACATCGCAGGGCACAACCAAAACATCATCGATTTCTGAGGTGAGTTTTTCAACATTTCTCTGCAGGCGCTCACCTTGATATGAAAAAGCAAGGGTAGCACCATTTTCCAAACAGGCTTCCGCGCAAGCCCATGCAATTGAGCGCTGATTCGCAACACCTAAAATTAATCCAATCTTTTTTTCCAACATAGATTGCGAGTTTAGAAGCGAGCGTGACAAAAATCAAGCTTATCGCACCCCTAACAAAGTCTTTAGTTTTCCGAATAGACTTTTTGGAGGCGCTGAAAATCCAACATCCGAATATCGACATCAACAGGCGTCGAAGAAAATTTACTGACGAGTGTCGAACGAAGTTTGGTTTCCGCCTCCTGATCGAGCTGGGTCACGAGTACCAGTAACAAACGAGTTCGTGAATCCGGCTGCTGATTCGAAAGTGCCGCTTTTGCTGAGGAAGTTTTCTTTAGGATGTCAGTAATTTTTTCCTGCCGCATGTTTGCCGAAACGACAAACGAGATTTGGATACACGTGACCAAATCTCGATCGACATATACTCCAGTAAAATTAGCGTCGCCAATGGTTACGTATCGCACAACAGGACATTGTGACTCCTCTTGAATCTTTCGGAGAGCTAAATCTTCCGCGACGATGTAGGCAGAGCGAAGATCGCTAAGCTGCTCCCGGGGAACTTTAAGAATAGCGGCAATCTGATTTACTTCGCGGTTTAGACTTGATTTTTGGGCATCTGAAGAAATCAATTTCCACTTTATTTCCTTATTTTTTTCCGCAGCAGTTAATTTACTTGAATGCCGTAAAACCAACCAACCGATAAGTCCCAAACCGAAGAAGGGAAAAGTGAACAAAAATATGATGATTGTCCAGGTTTGCTCATGGCTGAAATATTCAGCAGCGAAAGACAGGACAGCACTCGCTGAAATAAAGACGACACTCGCAAAAGCGACGACCAGAACGAGAAAATTCTTTAGCGGGTTAAACCCAACCGAGTTGTTCGATTGCTTAGCCATTTTAGAAACGGGCAAAAATATCCAACTTAGAAGACAGGGTGGAAAACGTAAAAATATCTAATGTAGAAATTATAGGTTGAGTGTTAAGAAAAAGAAACAGCGAAACTTGTTAAGTAACAAAATTCGCCGTTTTACGGAAGCGTTTAGGCCGCTGATGTCGCTTTTTCAAATGGTATTTCCTCAAAATGTGTAAAGCGTTTGAAGTCTGAAAACCGTCCGTTTATTTCTTCTTGTGTTAATCGGTCAACCCGTTCAGTGCCAAATTCTTCAACATTAAAGGAAGACATGATCGTGCCGTAAACCATTGCCCGGCGCATCGTTTCTTCGTTGATCTCATCCTGGCTCGCAAGATAACCCATAAAACCCCCGGCAAATGTGTCGCCCGCGCCCGTCGGATCAAAAACCGATTCAAGGGGATAAGCCGGAATCGCAAAATATGTGTTTTCCGTAAAAAGTGCTGCACCATATTCGCCGCGTTTGATGACGACCGCTTTCAAACCGCCGATCTCCATCAATTTTTTGGCAGCAACGTGGATATTCGGTTCGTCTGCAAGTTGGCGTGCTTCGGCATCGTTGATGATGATGCAATCCACAACCTTCATCGTTTCGATCACGGCATCTTTCATCGAATCGATCCAAAAATTCATCGTGTCCATGGCGACGAATTTTGCATTCGATTGTGCGCGCACCCCTTTCTGGATCATCGGCAAAATGTTAGCCAGAAATAAAAGATCCGTGTTTTTTGATTTGTCCGATAATTTAGGATCAAATGTCTCAAACACATTAAGCTGCGTGTCGAGCGTATGAGCGACATTCATATCGTATTCATAACGCCCGCTCCAGAAAAATGTTCTGCCGTCTTTAACCACCTCTATATCATCCGTGTTGATATTATGACGCTTAAACACCGCCCATTCATCATCGCCGAAATCGCTTCCAACAATCCCGACCGCGTTTACGTCCGTGAAAAAACTAGACGACAAGGAAAAGTGGGTTGCCGCTCCGCCCAAAATTTTATCGCGTTTTCCAAAGGGCGTTTCCAATGCATCAAACGCTACCGAACCTACCACTGTTAAAGACATTTATTAAATTTACTCCTAATTATTTTTGCTGTTAAAAATTAGAGATTATAAGGTGTTGGCGAGATTGATGCAAAAGTTCAATTAATAACAATGCGAAAAATCAACGACAAGTCGGTTCCATTTCAAATTCGGTTCCTATTTGTTTGAGCTCCCGAACTTTCTTGTCTAAATTTTCACATTCAAAATATAACGTAATGTTTGAATTAGCGGTAAATTCATCAGAATCGTGAAGTGAGAATGTTGAATCTCCATCTGGACATTTGAAACGCGCATAGCGTGGAATCGAGTCCACAATCAAAAGCAGCCCAAGTCTTTTGTAAAACTCGGCTGCTTCTCTTAAGTTTCTCGTGTAAATCGTTACTGGATTCAGGTTCATTTTTCAGGCTTCAATTTTACCAAGGTTTTCTTGGCTTCTTTAAAATATTTGCTATCCGGATGATCGTCCACAAGCATGGTGAGATAAACCAGCGCGTCTTCTTTGAGCCTTTCATTGCCAAAACGCTCCTGCTCTTCGGCGGAAAGATCTTTTAGGTTTAGCTTTTGCTTGCCTTTACCATTTGCCAGATAGTAGCTGCTCATCCCATGGAGGTAGAAAACTTCATCGATCTTCGAGTAGGTCGGATGTGCCGCGATCGTTTCATCCGTTCGCATTAAAACAGCTTTGTAGGCTTTTCGGAGTTTAAAATATTGCCACGCGACGTTCAAATTATGGTCAGCGTCCAGCTCCAATATCTTATCGATCGGAACTTCCTGCTTTTCCGGGGTATCCTGAGCAAAGGTAGATAACGCGGAAAAAACCAAAATAAAACTAAACAATATAAATACTTTTTTCATAACAAAACCAATAAATTTTTCCTAACTCTAATTTTTTTCTTCGATACACGTCAAACAACACTCTGATGCAACGCCGTAGCGAAAGGTTTAATGTGCGAAACTGTGCGTTTTCCGTGAGCACTCCAAAAATTCTTCTTCGGCATGCTACCATAAAATTCTAATTGTACTTCGGAGGAAATAATATCTTGAAAAAAATAATA